>CAYJOG010000178.1:0-6423 GCA_964371695.1 uncultured bacterium | reverse complement strand
TTTTTGAGGTAGCCCCGGCGTCCCGCCGGGGGTTTCAGACGTGCCGCAGGCGCGCACCATTCATATCCCTCCTCTACATCTCCCTGAAAAAATCCTGCTTGGCGACGCCTTCGGCGTTTTTTTGCTCCCGGCGAGACGCCGGGGCTACCAATAAACCTAACAGCAGTGGGGCGGGCGTCCCGCCCGCCAATCAAAGAAAAAGATCTTTTGACCTTTTGTTCAGGCGGGCGGGGTCGCCCGCCCCACTAAAAAAACTATAGAGAAAGAAAACGGAAAAAGGCGCGGTGTTTTTACTTCAACTGGATTCCCGCCTTCGCGGGAATGACGCCGTGCTTTCTGGCGTTTTCAGATTCTTCCGGGGCTATTTGCTACCTCTTAAAATTAAAGCAGACGAACCAATATAAGCATTTCGCAATGCAACGGGCCTGCTTGCACCCAGCGTCACATGTTCAGCCAGGCGGGACGCTTGCGTTGTTTTCGTACACCTCCGGCGTCAACAACGGCCCAAAGCACAGGGCATGAAACGTGGTCACCACACAACGGGATTGAGAAGAAACCGGCTTTCGCGTCAATTTGCCGCCCCCTTGACACCAGAACAAAAATACCTCAACCTCTCCCTACCCAGTTTTATCGGAAAAAAAACCAATCAATGAGGTGAGGAATGAAGATTCGTACCAATCTGCTCAGAGCCTTTGCGGCAGCCAGCGCCATTGGCTTGACCGCTCTGGCAGGCTGCGGAGGCAGCAGCCGCACACCCATCGCCGAAGAGGAAGTCGCCTTTGAGGCGCAACTGCCGGAGAACGATGCCAATGTCCGTGGCGCCAGCGCCGCCAGCCAGTTCAAACTGGTGGCCCGCTCGCTCACCGACGGCTCGGTGATCCGCATTCCTTATAAAAACGGCAAGTTTGCCTATAACCTGAGCGCCAAACACGACTGGCAGTTGTCTTTTGCCCGCTCGGCTGGCACGGGCGCGGCCAAGATCATTCCTCTTACATTTGGCGGCGGCTCCCTGAAAGCCCTGCTGCTCTCCCGCATGAAATACAGCTCCCTCCACACCCGCCAGGCTTCGCACGTGCCAAGCATGGGCTTGGGTCCTGTCATTGTTTCTCCAGTTGTTGACACCGTCGGCTTGGTCCTTTCCCGCGTCAACCCTCTTGTTGACCCCATCCTTAACCCAGCCATTCGCTGGGGCAACGACCTCACTTGGGCCACTTTTTCAGTTCAAAACGTCGCCCTCATCAACGGCATCAACAGTCTGGCCAGCAACGCCATCGCTCTCACCGCCCAGCAAGAGGCCGGCATCAGCGTGGGCACCTGCTCGGCGGCGGCGGGCACTGTCTCTGGCATCACCCCCAACCCCGGCGTCATTGGCCAGACCGTGACCATCGCGGGCACCGGCTTCAGCGGCAACTACACCGTGGCCGTCCTTGGCAGCGACGGCAGCCCCATCGCCGGGTTTGACACCGCCGGCACCGGCAGCGCCAAATCCGACCTGTGCACCGACACCAGCTTCACCGGCGTGGCCGCCACCACCGCCACCGGCGGCACGTCGCTCACCTTCACCGTGCCCACCACCGCCGTCACCGGCGCCAGCGGCAGCGTGGTGCTCTATCAGGCTGGCGCCAAGCCCATCACCACCGGTCTGGCCCTGTCCATCACCTCTGACACCACCGCGCCCACCATCGTGAGCCTCAATCCCACGGCGGGCGGCAGCCACAACGCCACCATCACCACCGCGTCGGTCACCTTCTCTGAAGCCATGACCACCAGCACCACGCCCGACGTGACCGTGGCCCTCACCAACACCACCACCGGCACCACCACCGTGCTCAGCGGCACCGCCGCCAGCTCCATCGGCAGCTTCAGCTGGAGCACCGACAGCAAAACGCTCACCTTTACACTCACCGACACCCGCCGCCTGAACGACAGCGCCACCTATCAACTGGCGCTCACCTTCGGCACCGGCGCAAACGGCCTGAAAGACGCCGCGGGCAACGCGCTCAGCCTCACCAACGCGGCCAGCCTGGGCAGCGGCATCACCCTGAGCGGTCAGACCGTGACCTACACCTTCTCCACCGCCGACACCACCGCCCCCACCATCGCCACACTCAGCCCTGCGGCGGGCGGCAGCCACAACGCCCAGATCACCACGGCCTCGGTCACTTTCTCCGAAGCCATGAACACCACCACCACGCCTGACGTGACCGTGACCCTGCTGAACCCCTCCACCGGCACCCAGGTGACCGTGCTGAACGGCGTCGCCGCCACCACCATCGGCAGCGTGGCCTGGAGCACCGACAGCAAAACGCTCACCTTCACCCTCACCGACGCCACCCGCAACCTCACTGCGGGCACCAGCTATCAGTTGCGCCTCACCTTTGGCACCGGCACGAACGCCCTGAAAGACACCACGGGCAACGCCCTGAGCCTGACCGGCGCCAACGCCCTGGGCAGCGGCATCACCGTGAGCGGCCAGTCCGTGACCTACACCTTCACCACCACGGCCGACAGCACCGCCCCCACCATCGTGAGCCTCAGCCCCACGGCGGGCGCTTCGCAGAACGCCGCCATCACCACCGCCTCGGTCACCTTCAGCGAGCCGATGCTGGTGAGCAACACCACGCCTGATGTCACCGTGACCCTGCTGAACCCCTCCACCGGCACCCAGACCACTGTTGTGGGCGGCACCGCCGCTCCCAGCCTGGGCACCGTGAGCTGGAGCACCGACCGCAAAACGCTCACCTTCACCCTCACCGACGCCCGCCGCCTCACCGCCAGCACCAGCTATCAGTTGACGCTGACCTTCGGCACCGGCACAACCGCCCTCAAGGATGAATCAGGCAACAACCTGAGCCTGACCAACGCCGCCAGCCTGGGCAGCAATATCACCCTTAACGGCAACGCGGTCAGCTACACCTTCAGCACCATCTGATCATCAACCTCATTCCTCAAGACTTTTCAAACCCGGCCCATTTGGGCCGGGTTTTTTTATGAACAGCTTTTGAAACAACTTCTGGTTACCCACCGGCAAAATCGGGTAAATTATTTCTATCGTGCTTAACAACATTGCTGGTCTCATCCCCAAAACCCGGCCCACCGCCCTTTGGGCTTTGCCCCTGGTGTTTCTGGCGGCCCTCGCCGCCGGTTGCGGCGGCAGCAAAAAACCCGGCGGCACCACCACCGCCGTCACCACGGTGAATGTCTCCGCCACGCTGAACGCCCCGGCGGGGGGCTTTCGCCAAGGCAGCGCTTTTGCCGACTGGCGTGTGCTGGCCTATGCCACCGACGCCACCACCAAAACCGGCTCACTGGCAGAGACCGCCCCCGGCTCCGGCATCGCCACCCTCAGCCTTGCCCTGGACTATGGCCGCACCTATCGCCTGCTGCTCATCCGCAGCAACACCATCTACGCCACCTTTGGTTATCCCTACACATCCGCCAGCGGCACCCTCACCACCACCACCCTGCCCCTCACCGGCACCCTCTCCAGCAACCAGTTCACCTTTGGCTCCCTCACTGTTCCCGCCAGCGCGGGCGGGGCCATGGTGGTTTCAGCAGCCAACAATCCCCTGACAAAAATCAAAACACCCTCTGGCGAAGGTTATGACACCGCCGCCACCAGCCCGGCGGCAGACACCACCCTCGCGGCCTCCCTCAACACCGTTTTCACCAGCACGGTGGCGGCGGCCAACAGCCTGCCCACCAGCACCCTGCCCTCCAGCGGCGACATCGGCTCTACCACCGGCGGCGGAACCACCTGCAACACCACGGCAGGATCCATCACCTCGGTCAGTCCCGCCACCACCACCCCCGGCTCGGTGGTCACCATTTCGGGCACGAGCCTGCCCACCACCGGGGCCTATGTGGGCCTGGTGAGTTCCGGCACACCGGTCACGGGCCTGGGGGGCACCCAAACCGTGACCGTCAAAAAAACAGGCTGCACCGATGTCACCTTTACCGGCGTGGTGGCCCTGTCGGGCACAAGCTCGGCGCTCAGCTTCACCCTGCCCTCCACAGCGGTGGCGGGCACCACAGGCACACTGGTCATTCTCACCGTGGGGGACATCTATCTCAGCAGCAACACCACCTTCACGGTTTCCGCCAGTTCCTCCACCCCCACCGACACCACGGCCCCCACCATCACCAGCCTCACCCCCACGGCGGGCGGCTCGGTGAGCTCCGAACTCACCACCGCCTCGGTCACCTTCAGTGAAGCCATGACCGCCACCGCCACGCCCGATGTCACCGTCACGCTGCTCAACCCTTCCAGCGGCACACAAACCACGGTGATCAACGGCGCGGCCCAGAACACACTGGGCGCCGTGGCCTGGAGCAACGGCAACCAGACCCTCACCTTTACCCTCACCGACCCCCGCCGCCTCACCGGGGGAACCAGTTATCAGTTGCGCCTCACCTTTGGCACGGGCGCAAACGGCCTTAAAGACGCCGCGGGCAACACACTCAGCCTCACCAACGCTGCCAGCCTGGGCAGCGGCATCACGGTGAGCGGCCAAGCGGTGACCTACACCTTCACCACACCGGCCAACCCGCCGCTGGTGCTCACGGTTTCGCCCGCCAACGGCGGCGTCATCCCCGCCAGCAGCACCACGGGCACCATCACCTTCAGCCGGGCCATGAACACCGCGCTCACGCCTTCGCTCACCCTCGCGCTCACCAACGAAACCATCGGCACCACCATCCTCAGCAACATCACCAGCGCCAGCATCGGCAACGCGGTGTGGACCAACAGCACCACGCTCACCTTCACCCTCACCGACACCCGCCGCCTGAACGCCGCCCAGAGTTACTCTTATGTGCTGACGCTGGACCTGAACACCCTCAAGGACAGCCAGGGCGTGACGCTGGACCTCGCCGCCAGCGCGGCAAACCTGAGCGGCGCCAACGTGCTGAGCAGCAACGTGGTTCAAGGGTCGTTCACCACCAATTAGCCGTGTGTTGAAAAACGCCCTGGTAGTAACCTCTCCCCTCTCCCCTTTAATGGGGAGAGGGTTGGGGTGAGGGGTTTAACAAAAAGCGAAAAAACCATATTTTTTGAGGTTTTGTCCATATTTTGCCCCGGCTGTTTCGCGCGCCCTGCTCAGGCGGGCAAGACCACAGGTGGGGACACCCGTGGCTACTCGCGCCACCAAAACTGGTTTTTCTTTTTGTCCTCACTGGATTCCCGCTTTCGCGGGAATGACGGCGGAAAAATGTCTCGCCGTTTTTAAAAACCCCACCAAGTCTGTGGCACTTCGGTCAAAGTCTCGGCCCTTGGCGGGATATTGACTCTAGGGCCATGGCCAACCGCCGACTCAGAAACCGTCCGCCGTCCTTCTTCCGCAGCTTGCTGAAGGGTTTTCTGGTGCTCGGTTTTGGGTTTGGCATGTTCCTGCTGGGCCTGGGGCTGGCGCTGATTCAGGGTTATTCGCTGCTGGGCAAGTTTCTGCCCCAGATGACGCAAACGCTCAAGTCTCACCGCACCCAGTTGCGCAGCGTGGCCTTTGACCAGAACAACGACCCCATCGCCGAGTTCTACCTGGAAAAACGGGACTGGACGCCCCTTTCGCGCATCAGCCCCAATTTTGTGAACTGCCTGCTGGGTTTTGAGGACATCCGGTTTGAAAGCCGTTATGCCGTGGACCCCCTGGGCATTGCCCGCGCCATTGTGGAAAACCTGCGGCGGGGCGATTTTGGCCAGGGGGGCAGCACCATCACCCAGCAACTGGCCCGCAACATCTTGCGAGACCACCAACACAGCTTCGAGCGCAAGATCAAAGAGATCTTCCTGGCCATCGCCATCGAAAACGCCTACACCAAAAATCAGGTGGTGGAGTTGTATGCCAACGAGGTGTATTTCGGCAAGGGGCGTTATGGCGTGGAAGTGGCCAGCCAGGATTATTTTGGCAAAAGCGCGGCGGACATTTCCCTGGCCGAGGCCGCCTATCTGGTGAGCCTGCTCAAAAACCCAAACGCCTATTCCCGCGACAAGGCCCTGGGCAAGGTGCGGCGCGACATCGTGCTGAAAAAACTCCTGCGCGAGCGTTATCACTTCCGCCGCGAACAACTGCAACAGGCGCTTGGGCAGCCGCTGGTGTTCGCGCCCCCGCCCCCCCCTGCCACCCGCAAGGCCCCCTATTTCAGCGAATACGTCCGGCTCTCGCTGCAAGACCGTTATGGCTTGGACCTTTACAAAAAGGGCCTGCGCATCATGACCACCCTGGACCCCCACATGCAGGCCAAGGCCGAGGAAGGTTTTGAAGAAGGCCTGCAAATCATAGAAAAAATCGTTTTCAGGCGCATCAACGTGCTGCCCAAGGCCGAGCGACTGCGTTATTACCTCAAGACCCCCAACTTTGACCCCAAAAATCCCCGTTATGTGCCCAAGCCGCTGCAAGGGGGTCTGGTGCTGCTTCAGGCCCGCAC
>CAYJOG010000177.1:0-6433 GCA_964371695.1 uncultured bacterium | reverse complement strand
AAGCCCGCTTGCGCCGCGAACACCTCCGGCCCACAGGATTGTTTCAAAAGTTCCTCCTGAACTTTTGAAACCACCGCCTTCGGGGGCCAAGCCCCCTCGGCGGCCTTCACGCGACCTCCTGTCGCGTGGGGCCTCGGTGTTCGAGTTGAATTCATCCATGAATTCATACCAATTTTCACCAAACCACCTGACTTCGCAGCACCCGTTTCCAAACTGGTTCATCGCTCAGATTTAATGTTGTTTTGGTTGAAAATTGGTATGAACCGCTCCCCGGCAAAAATCGGCAAACACCACCGTCCTTGTTCACAAAAGCGTCCATGCAAAATGTGGCTTCACGCCGCCACAAACAGGCTCATACTGTGCGGGCGTGAGTTTGTCGGCTGGTCCCATTGTGGTGCAGAGCGATGGCAGCCTGCTGCTGGATGTTCACCACCCGGCCTATGAGGAGGCCAGGGATTTTCTCATGGCTTTTTCAGAGCTGGAGAAAAGCCCGGAGCATTTTCACACCTACCGCATGGGCGACCTCTCTTTGTGGAACGCCGCCAGCCTGGGCCTGTGCGCCACCGATATTCTGGAGGGCCTGGCCCGCCTGGGGCGTTATGACATGCCCGCCACCGTGGCCCGACAGGTGCGCGACACCATGGCCCAATACGGCCGCATTCGACTGGTGGAATCGCCCACCGGTCTGGTGCTGGAGGTGGCCGAGGCGGGGCTGCTCTACCGGTTGCGGCAGCACAAAAACCTCGCCCCCATTCTGGGGGATCCGCTGGACGACCACCGCGTGGCCGTGGCCAGTTTCAACCGGGGTTTTGTGAAACAGATTCTGCTCACCTTGCGCCACCCGGTGGAAGACCTGGCTGGTTATGACGAAGGCGCGCCCCTGGCTCTTTCGCTCAAACCCCAGACCAGCACGGGCGCGGCCTTTGGCCTGCGGGGATATCAGACCAGCGCGGTGGAGGCGTTTTATCGCCAGGGCAGCCCGGCGGGGGGCAGCGGCGTGGTGGTGCTGCCCTGTGGCGCGGGCAAAACCGCCGTGGGTCTGGGCGTGATGGCGAAAATACAGAACCACACCCTGGTGCTCACCCCCAACACCGTGGCCGTGCGCCAGTGGATTCGTGAAGCCCTGGATCACACCACGCTCAGCGCCGACGAAGTGGGCGAATACACCGGCGACAAAAAAAACATCCGCCCCCTCACCGTCACCACTTATCAGATTGTCACCCACCGCCGCGAAAAAAACGGGCCGTTTGAACACATGGATCTTTTTTTGCGGGGCGAGTGGGGGCTGATTATTTATGACGAGGTGCATCTGCTGCCCGCGCCGGTATTTTCGCTCACCGCCATGATTCAGGCCCGCCGCCGCCTGGGGCTGACCGCCACGCTGGTGCGCGAAGACGGCCGCGAAAAAGAAGTGTTCGGTCTCATCGGTCCAAAAAAATACGAATGCCCCTGGCGCGAGCTGGAAAAACAGGGGTGGATCGCCCAGGCCCGCTGCGTGGAGGTGCGGGTGGCCGCCAGCCCGGAGCTGCGGCAGGACATGGCGGGCGTGGGCGACCGCGAACGCATGCGTCTGGCGCAGGAAAACCCCGCCAAGCTCACGGTGGCGGACCTGCTTTTGGCGCGGCACACCGGCGAGCCGGTGCTCATCATTGGCCAGTACATTGACCAGCTCAAAGAAGTGGCCGCACGATATGACGCGCCGCTGGTGACGGGCCAGCTCTCCAACCGCAAACGGCAGGTGCTCTACGAAGGATTCCGCAGCGGCGAAACACCGGTGCTGGTGGTGAGCAAGGTGGCCAACTTCGCCATTGACCTGCCAGAGGCGTCGGTGGCCATCCAGCTCAGCGGCACGTTTGGCAGCCGACAAGAGGAAGCCCAGCGCCTGGGCCGCCTGCTGCGCCCCAAGCAGGACGGCCGCCCGGCCCATTTCTACAGCCTCATCACACAGGACAGCCCGGAGCAGGGTTTTGCCCTGAACCGCCAGAAGTTTCTGGCCGAGCAGGGCTATCGCTATGAAATCGTGGACGCCCAGGCCATGGGGGAATAAGCGGGGGCCAAAGCAAGGTGTTGGTGAACGCCAGCAAAACCACAGGTGGGGATGCCTGTGGCGACGCACACTACCAAAAGGAGTAGGCGCGGTGTCCCCACCGCGCAACAACCAATACACGGCCAGACCAACTACTGGGCGGTTTCGTCGGTGGGGGTGCTGGAGAGGTTTTCACCCATCAGGATGGTGGGGGTGATGACGATGACCACTTCCAGGTCTTCCTTGGATTTGCTGGCGTTGCGGAAGAAGGAACCGAACAGGGGCAGATCGCCCAAAATCGGAATTTTGCTGACGTTTTCGGTGTCGCGGCTTGAGATGAGACCGCCGATGATGAGGGGCACATTGTTGGTCACCCGCACCTTGGTGGTGAGGTTGCGTGTGCTGATGAGGGGCCTGCGGGTGGGCAGGCACTGGCTGGTGCCGCTGGCGCCGCCGCTTCCCTGCACCAGGGCGCAGGACTGGCCTTCAAAAAAGCCCCCCAGCGTGCGGATGTCCGGGTTGACCTCCAGGGTGACTTCGTTCTGGTCGTGGATGTAAGGCGTGACCGCAAGGGTGATGCCCAGTTCTTCCACCGCCACATCGTTGCTGGTGCCGGTGGCCTGCTGATAACCCACCGCGTCGGTGAAATCAAAATTGGTGACTTTCATGTGGCTGGTGAGAATGCTGGGGTTGGCCAGCACACGGGCCTTGGCCTTGCTGTTGCGGAACTTGAGTTCCAGTGAGCCGTCTCCGTTGCGGATGGCCCCTGAGGCAAGATCGGTGACTTCATCGAGAATGGACGTGACAAGGCCCGTGGCCCCGTCCGCGCCCAGCAGAATGTCGCCCAGGCGCTGGGTGCCCTTGCCCCCCAGTTCGTCCACGTCGCTGGACCGCACCTCCAGCACTTTCACGTCCAGCTTCACCATGGGCACGGGCGTGTCATAGGCCCGCACCACATTTTTTGCCAGACGCACGGCGTTGGGGGGGCCTTTGAGATAAAACGTGCCCTTCTGTTCATCGGCTACCCACAACAGACAGGCACCGTCATAAGCGTCCCGGGCCAACTCTCCAGCAACCACCTGCACAAAACCTGAGTTCAAATTAAGCGGCGTGGTGGCGGCGCCGGCCAGGGGCGGCGTGGGCACGGTGGGCGTCTTGGTCTCCACGCGAGACTGATTGCCCCCCAGGGGAGCGCCACAACCCACACCCTTGCTCATCATCAGTGTGATGTACTGGCCCACGTCCGAGGGCAGCATGTATTTGAGCCGGACGGTGTCCTCCACCTGCTCGACTTTGTTTTCGGCATCGGCTTCCAGAAAAAAATCACGAATCCGGTGGGCAAACAACTGGGGGCCGATGATCGAAATGGTGTTGATGGCATGATGAAACTGTATGCCGACAGGATTGCGATAAAACATCTTGCGATCATCATCGTCCGGGGGTGGCTGCATGACGTTCCCACCATAGGCCGGGTAACCGTAATAGGGATTCTGCAACTGACAGTCCAGTGGATGTTGGCAATCCTCCAACTGTTCAGTCGGGTTTACCACGGTGGATCCCTCCATCGTTGTGGGGGCGATGAGATTGGTTTGAAGGTTTTTGAGCTTGACCTTGACGGAAACAACTTTGGCTTCCGCCGTGTCCACGCGTTCCAGAACGATCTTGAGGCGATCTGCATCCTCTTTGGTGCCGAAAAAGAACACCACATTGTTGCCGGTGTCTAAAAACAGTGTGCCGTTGCGCCGTATATCCATTTCATAGTTGTTTTGGCCCCCCTTGGTAAGGTCATATTTGAGGACCGAGGCAAAGTCTTTGAAGTTCAGGGCCGAGACGGGAATGTTGATCAATTTGAACGGATGCATGCGCCAGGTTTCATGGTTGGCAAAAAACTGGTCAATCACCGCCTTGACCTTTTGATAGGCCTCTGGGTTTCCCAGAAATATCAACTGGCTGGCGTTGGAGAGAAACTGCAGTTGATAACTGACGGCATTGGTATCCACGTAGGTGTCGGTGGTGTGTTTGCCGTCATAACCCAGATAGGGACTGGCCATGAGGGCGTTGATCAGTTCGTTGAAACTGGCCTGGTCAATCTTCACCAGATCTTTCGGAATGGGAATGATCTTGAAAATGATGTTGTTGTCAAAACCAGGTGTGTCCAGTTTTTTGATGACCGCTTCGGCTTTGTCCAGCTCATGCAACGCGCCCCGCAGGATGATGATGTTGCGGGCGGCGTCATAGGCGACATTGGGCCAGTCGGCGGCTTCTTCTCCCCCTGCCCCCAAGCCGAACACGGCATTGACATAGGGGGCCAGCATGGCGACGCTGGCGTAGCGCAGAGGGATGTAACGCACGTCGACGGGCAGCGTGGTGTCGGCGTTGGTTTTACCCCAGGTGGACTCATCCGAAAACCCGGCAAACTTGGTCTCGGAGGCGAGAATCATGTAGGTGTTGGCTATCTTTACCCAGGCCCAGCCACTGGCTTTGGTGATGAAATCCAAGGCCTGCTCCAGCGTGACGTTCTTGAGATCCAGCGAAACGCCGCCGGTGCCCGCCTCCACGCCGCTCTCTGGCGAAGCGGTGCTGCCCGCCGTGGCCCCCACAAGAAGGGAATCCACCAGAATGTTGGTGTTGGTCAACCGGCTGAGTTGCAGGGCCACTTCGCTGATTTCGGCGTCCTGAAACACGATGTGCTCCAGCAGGGGGCTGGAATCTATCCTTTTGCCGAAGACGTCGAACTGACCTGCGGCGCCCCCCTCCCCAGCGCTGGCCCCCACATTGTCAAAACCGTATCCGGGCAGGGGCGGGGGCGCTTCGCCCTTGTAATCGCGATAAGCAAACCCCGGCGGGGGAAAGTTGCTGCCGCTGCTGCCAGAGGACGCGCCGCTGCCCTGCTGCCCCCCCTTGACGGGCACGCCTCCGCTGGACGGGGCACCGTCGCCCGTGGGGGCTGCACCGGCGGATTCCTGCTGTCCCGGCGCGGCGTCAATTTCAAAATCGTCGGTGCGCAGGCTCAGCACGATGGTGCGATTGCCGTCTTTGGTGTAAACGTTGTATTGGGTGCGCGCCAGCAGGTTCACGCTCACCCGCACGTGCTGGCCTTCCTGTTTGACAAAAACCTTGTCCACCTGCCCCTGACCCACCCGGATGCTCTCGCGGTCCGAGGCCATGTCCTGCTCAAACACCGTCACCAGCAGGCGGTTGGGGTTTTCAAACTCGCTCAGTTTGTATTGAAGGGTTTCGTTGCCGCGAATGAACAGCACCACGTTGTTGCGGGACTTTTCCACGTGGACATCGGTGACCTTGGCCTGGACGCGGCCCGCCAGCAAGCCCGGCCACAGGCCAAGGCACAACAACACAAACATCAGGCGACGGGTCATGAGCACATCCACGGGGGCAAAACGCCGGGCCATTCTAAGCCCCCCTTGCTGGCCGCCGCAATGCGGATGGCCGTGAAATGTTTGTGCGCACCGCTCAGCCTCCATCCGGCTCTCCCTGCCCTTTTTCCTGCTGGTTCTTCTTTTTCAGGTTTTTGAGATAGTCGTTGAAGTTGCGTTTCTTTTTGCCGCCAGGGTTGTTGGTCTTTTCATAGAGATAACGGATGTATTCGTCGTTGTTGGCGTTGGGGTCAATGTCCAGGTCAACTTCTTCGCCCGGTTTGGTGGAGGCCGCCGCAGCACGTTTGCGGGAGCCCAGCTCCAGCGTCACCTGCTGCGAGGGAATTTTGTCTCTGGGAACAGTTTTGAGCGTGATGGTGCCTTTGTCCATGTCAATCTGTGACACCACCACCAGATTCTTGTACACCTCGGCTTCGTCCACGATTTCGCCGGTGGGCAGGATTTCGCCATCCTGCACCGGCTGACCCCGCCAAAGTAGCTGGTTTTCCTGCACCATATAGTCTTTGTAAAAGGCGTCGCCCGTCACCGCCACGGCGGATATTGCCCGTGGCGGAACCAGGGTGAAATTCATGCCCAGTTCCACCACGCCATAGATTTTGTCGCCCTGCTTGGCAAAACCCGTGACCCGGTAAAACTGTGAATTGATGGCCATGCCCACCTCGGGGTTCAGCTCCCGGTAGGGATCCACTTCCACAAAAGGGTCATAACGGCCTGTTTTGAGGTCATGAAAGGCGTTTTCGGTCACAAACAGCGTGTGGCGTTCTTCTTCTTCTTCTTTTTTGAGGGATTCTTCGCGCTGTTTCAAACGGCGTTTTTCGCGCTCGGCCAGATCCAGGTCATCAGAAGGAGGCGGTGCGACGGGTTGTGAGCCGCTGGCCTGTGCGCTGCCGGAGACCACTCCGGGTGCTCCCGGCATGGACGGCACGGTGGCGCTGCCCGAAACCGGCCCGCCTCCCGGCGTGGCCGTGGGGGCAGGGGGCGGCGCGGCGCTGTTGCAACCGGTGAGCACCAC
>CAYJOG010000176.1:0-6457 GCA_964371695.1 uncultured bacterium | reverse complement strand
GTGTCGCCGGGGGCCAGTTCGCCCTCCTGATTCAGATACACCACCGCCTGGGGGCCGTGGACAAACTGGATGGGATACACCCGGCTGGCCCGCACGGGAGCCGCCAGCACACCCATCAGGGCCGCCAGCAACGCAGGGCGCACACATCGTCTCAGGCGCAACATGAACCTTTCCAGTTTAGCAGGGTGTGAGCGCGGCGGGGGGCGGAGGTTGGCGCTGAAAAAAAGAAGTTGGTTTTGCTTATGTTTGACTGGATTCCCGCGAAAGAAGCAGGTTCCCTCCCCCCGCCGTCATTACCGCGAAAGCGGGAATACAGTTAAACTTGAAGCAAAAAACCTTTTCAATAATCCTTTTGGGTCATCCGTTGTTCCCGCCAGCAACGGCAACAAGTCGTCCCAGTCGGGATTGTATTTTTCGATCAACCCGATCTTCCACTGCCGCCGCCATTTTTTGATCTGTTTCTCCCGGCAAATGGCGCTGGGCATGTCCGGTTGAAATTCAAAATAGACTAGCTTGTGAATTCCATATTTTTTGCTGAAGCCATCCGCAACCTCGTTTTGATGCTCCGTGACCCTTTTGAGCAGATTGCTGGTCACCCCCAGATACAACGTACCGTTTCGCTGACTGGTGATCAGGTAAATGGCGGGTTGTCTGGCCATGTGTTCATCAAAGGATACGGCAACCGTTCAACGGGTTTTGGGATACCCCGGCGTCATTCCCGAGAAAAGGGGAGAGCAGGAAGCTGAACGCAGGAAGACAGATGTTGGAAAGAGACATGGCCTCAGCGCCCCCCACCGTCATTCCCGCGAAGGCGGGAATCCAGTTCAAACCGATAAACACCAAACCATTTTCTTTGTTCATTTTTGGGGCAAGTAGCCCAAGGCGTCTACGCCCGTGGTCCAGCCCGCCCTCATTGATGACAGCGAAGGCAGGATGCCTGCGCCACCAAGGGAATAGAAAAGAAGGTGAAGGCTTTTTTGCTCGGACTGGATTCCCGCCTTCGCGGGAATGACGGCGGTGAGGCGTTTTCACTCCTTCTGGGATTGGTTCTCCTCTAATTTATCTATGCGGTCACTAAGGTGTGACAACACGTCCCTCGTTATTATTTTTTCATATGCAAAAGTTCTTAAAAGAGAGACAAACCCAACATCCATTTTTATTTCTTCTATCAAAGCGTTGGCTTTTCCTTCATCAACCTTGGATTTGAGTCTTTCTTCAATGTCGGCCAAAAACTCATCGCTGAATTTCGTAACCTTTTCGGCGTACACCTTTGCAATCAGTTCAATTTCTTCATCATTTTCGGGCATCTTGCGCTCCTATAAGTTTTTGGGGCGAAAAAACACGAGGCCCATTTACGACTTTGAAAAATCATCCTACCACGGCGCGCTGGACAGCAGTTCACCCGCCAGACCCGCGGCGCGGATGCGCCAGACCGGCTCGTTCAGCACCATGCTCACCACGCCCAGGTGCGGCTGGCCGTTTTTGGTCACCACGCCCACAAACCAGGTGAGGTACCCCTTCGGGTCGGGGCTGTTGAGCGAGCCGGTCTTGGCGTGGACCTCATAAATATCCGGCAGCCGGTATCGCCCCCCCGGCGTGAAAAAACCCTTGTGGGCCGTGCCGATGGGGTCGTGTACGCCGTCGCGCAGCGCCAGCAGCAGGTTGGCCGCCACCGCTTTGTTCAGAGCCTGGGGCGGATGGGGCTGGCAGGGTGCGCCGCAGCCGGTGCGCTCCGCCAGAGGCTGGGTGGTTTTGATCCATACCGGCGGTTTGGGCGCGCCGCCGCCGCCCAGCACACTGGTGAGCGAAAGCATGTGCCAGGGCGTAACCAGCACGTGGCCAAAACCCGCCGAAGCCTGTGACAGTTCCAGCCCCTTGAGGCTCGCGGGCACCACGGGTTTTTCGGTGGCGGGCACGCCCCAGGCCGGTTCGCGCCACCCCAGCCGCGTGAGGGCCGCCAAGATGGGTGGCCAGCCCACCTGCTGGGCATAACGGGCAAACACGGTGTTGCAGCTTTTGGCCAGGGCGCGGGCCAGTGTGAGCTGGCCATAATCGCCCCAGCCGTGGTTTTCCACCGAGCCGCCGCTCACGGTGTAACGCCCGTTGCAGCGGCTGGCGGTGTGGATGGTGGCGATGTTGTTCTCCAGCAGGGCCGCCGCCGTGGGCACCTTCATGATGCTGGCGGCCACCAGCCTGCGCCCCAGCACCGGGTGCTGAAACGCCTGCGCTCCCGGCGCGCCGCCGGGGCCGAAACCCGCCGCCGCCAGCATCCGGCCGCTGGGCAGTTCCTGTATCAGCACGGCGGCCTGCGGCGGCGCAAACCGCGCCACGGTTTTTTCTACGTGGGCCTGCCACGGGGCCGAGAGCGACACGCGGCCCACGCCGGGCCACACCCACTGCCCCGGCGCACCGGTGGGTTTCAGGCGGGCGCGGCCAAAGGCGCGCCATGTCCAGGGCACGGGTGGGGCGGCGGATTTTTGCGGCCCCCGGCCAAAAAAGCTGCCGATGAAAAACGTGATGAAAGCGAGCAACAGCAGGCCCAGCGCCCACTGGCGTTCCTGCCTGATGGACGGATTGCGGCTCATGTCAAAAAACCGTCCTGAATGTTCGAAAGATACCACGGCGGAAAAAAAATCCTTGTGACGATGTTTTACCTTGCCCTCTCCCTGAGGGAGAGGGCAGCGCAGGGCCGAACGGATGTGAGGTCGTGCGCGGGTGAGGGGGACAGGAACCGCTGAACAACCCAATACCTGCTATTTGAGCAGGTTGTTCCCCCTCACCCGCCTCAGGTTTCGCTTTGCTCAACCTTTGGCTGCCCTCTCCCTCAGGGAGAGGGCAGCGAGCGCCGCCCAGGCTCGCCAGAACCCATTTGTAACGACTGATGTGGTGGGCGCTGCTCCGCAAGCCGCTCTACGCCTTGTCCACCAGGCCCCTGGCGATCACGCGCAGGGCCAGCACTTCTTCGGCGCCCTCAAAAATGCTGAACACGCGGGAGTCCACGTAATACCGGCTCACGGCGTATTCCTCAGCGTAACCCATGCCGCCGTGCAACTGCATGGCCTCGCGGGCCACCCACTCGGCGATGCGTGAGCAATAGAGCTTTACCATGCTGGCTTCGATCTGGCCCTTGTGCTGGTCAATCAGCCGGCACACGCCATAGCTGAACTGCCGCGCCACGCACAGAATCATGGCCATGCGGGCCAGTTTGTATTGGTTCAGGCCATAGGCCGCGATGGGTTTGCCAAACACCTTGCGCTCGTTGGAATAACGGTTGGCCACTTCAAAAGACGCCTGCATCACACCAATGGCGCGGGCCGCCGTCTGCAACCGCCCGCCGCTGAAACCTTCCATTTGCAGATAAAACCCGTTGCCCTTGCCCGCCTCGCCGCCGATGAGGTTTTCCTTGGGCACCCACACGTTTTCCAGCGACACCTCGAAGGAGTGCATGCCCCGGTAACCGATGGTGGGAATGGCGCGGCCCTCGATGCGGCCCTTGCCGTCGGGGTAGACGTGCTCGAACGCGTGACCCACAAACCGGGGCTTGGGGGCCACGAACATGCTGAGGCCCCGGTGTTTCAGCGCCGGGTCGGGATTGGTGCGGGCCAGCACCAGCATGAGGTCGGCGCGCCCGGCGAAGGTACACCAGGTTTTCACGCCGTTCAGCCGCCAGCCGTCGGCTTCTTCGGTGGCGGTCACCTTCATGCCCGCCACGTCGCTGCCATAGTCCGGCTCGGTCACAGCCACGGTGGGCAGCACTTCGCCGCTCGCCAGCTTGGGCAGCCAGTGCTGTTTCTGTTCGTCGGTGCCACCCTTGAGAATGGCCTTGGCCAGAATCTCTGGCCGCGTGATGAGCGAGCCTGCCGCCCCCAGCGAGCCACGGGAGAGTTCCTCGGTCACCAGACACATGCCGATGTTGCCCAGGTCGTCCAACATGCCGTCGTACTGGCTGGGAATGGAGAGGCCAAAGCAGCCCAGCTCGGCGAGGCTGGAGATGATTTCTTCGGGGATGTCCTGATCGTGCCGGTGGGTGTGCTCGGCGAGGGGGGCCACGTTTTCTTCGGCGAAGCGTTTGAACTCGGCCCGCACCGCCATGAGGTCTTCGGGCAGGTTGTATTCGCCGGTGTGGCCTTTTTCCTGCACCAGGGCATAAATGCCGCTGTATTGCTGGGGGTCGAGAAAAAACGTGGTGAAGGCGCTCACGGCGTCAGCGCCCAGCCACCCCGCAAGGTCTGCGGCGCTCACGCCAAACGCGGCCTCGCGGCCCCGCACACGGCTCTGCGCCGAGGTGACGGCTTCGGCCACAAACGTGAACACCAGCCGGTCTTCCAGGCCCAGGTCTTCGCCCTTGCCGTTTTCGCGCAGGCTGGTGAGATAGTCCAGGCCAAAGTGGCTGGCCTCGGCCTCGGTGGCCAGATAGGCCAGTTCAAAAGCCACAAACTGGTGCTGGTCCATTTTGCCGACGGACACCTTGCCGTCGTCGCCGGTGGAGACTTTTTTGAGGTGCTGCGTCACGGCCTGGGAAAGGGCGCGGAGGCCCTTCAGGGCTTCATCGGCGGCGGCGCGGGCGGCGGTGTAGTTCATGGTGTCCTCCTGATAACAGGGCGTTTTATAAAGTTTGTAGATGGTCTTTGGTTTCGTGGGAGTTATTGGCCCCAGGCGTATTCGTAAAAAAACGGGGTAAAAAAGCTTCCTTGCCCCCTCTCCCCTTTAATGGGGAGAGGGTTGGGGTGAGGGGTTTGTTCAAAAGCAAAAAACCAAATAGTGGTTTTATTTTTTTGTTCTGCCCCTCACCCGGCCCTGCGGGCCACCCTCCCCCCATCGGGGGGAGGGAACGATGCTCCACTTCTACAGACTGCAAAAAACATGCTCCCGATGCAAAAAGGGGCGGTATTTCTCCGCCCCGGCTTTTCCTGTTTTATACCAATTCCAATTCCAGATTGCAGGAATTGGAATCGTTTGTTTTGCCTTGCCGTTCGTCGTGAACGGCTGCGGCCCGGCGCGGCGCAGGCAAAGCCCGCGTGCGCCGCGAACACCTCCGGCGCTTGTTGCGCCGCGGTGTTCGTGTCGAATTCATCCGTGAATTCATACCAATTCTTCTCAACCCTTTTTGGTTTCATCCTGGTTTCCTGTCGGTCAACCCTTCCGGCGCTTTTCAGCCATTTTGGTTTAGAATTGGTTTTATTTGCCCTCGGCGCGGGCCAGTTCTTCTTCGGTGATGATGCCGATGTTCTTGGCGCGCTGCGGGTCGATGTAACCCTGGGCGGCGGCGATGCGCAGTTTGGCGCGGGCGTGGCGGTCGGTGGCGCGGTCGCTCATCACGCCAGAGATGATGGTGGCCCCCAGCTCGGCCTCCACGGCCTTGTTGTATTCCTCGATCTTGTAAACCTCCTGGTCCACCTCGGCCTGTTTGAAGCGCTGGGCATAGGCCAGTTTCACCACAAACAACTGGGCTGGGTGGCCCACCCATTTGCCGTCCATGCCCAGCTTCATGCCGTGGATGGCGTCGTCGTAACATTCCTTGAGGCGGTCGAGGATGAACACCTTGTTGCCCGCTTCGTCCATGTCCTTGCGGGCCACGGGATAGTTCACCGTCATGTTGTCGATGCAGGGCACACCCACCGCGCCCGCGAGGTTCACGATGGTCATGCGCACCCAGTCGCACACGGGGTGGTCGTTGAGGATGTCGGGCAACTGCACGTCGGCGCTGTAGTCCGCAATGCCCCAGATGACGCCCGCGAGGCGGGGGATGCTGTTTTCGATGAGCTTGGGCAGGTTCACCACGGCCTGGCCGCTTTCCACCAGAAACTCCAGCTTGATCTGGTTGGGTTTCAGGCCCAGTTTCTTTTCGATGTCCGAGAGGATGCCGCACACCCACAGGACTTCTTCGGGTTGTTCCATTTTCGGAAAGATCACGCCGTCGATGGGGTATTCATCGGGGTTTTTCAGGCCCTTGGCCACCTCGGTGAGCACGATGAACAGATCCTGCACGCAGTATTTCAGGCGCAGGCCGCTGGGGCGGTAAAACCGCAGCGTCTTGCCCCAGCTTGCCTCCTGAAAAACGCGGATGGCGTTTTCGCGGCCACGGGCCACCACGTCGTCGCGCAGGGCCTGGGCGTCTTCGCCGTCCACCATCACGTGGGGCGAGCGCACCTCGCTGGCGAGCACGGCCTCCACGTCGGCCACAGACACGCCCAGCTTCTCGGCCAGTTCCTGATTGGAAATGCCGAGCTTTTCAAGAATCTTGGGGGTGGCGGAATGGCCTTTTTCCACGGCCTTCTGCACCATGTCAAAGTTGCTGGCGGGGGTGGTGAAGTGTGCCTGCTGGCGAAGAAACCGCAGGGGCAGGTCGGCCACCAGACTGTCCCGGCGGTCGAGCAGTTTCTGCTGTTCCCCTTCGTATTTGGCGATCAGGTCTTTGTAGGCGCTCAGGTCCCAGTTCCCGCTCATGGCGCTTCCT
>CAYJOG010000175.1:0-6538 GCA_964371695.1 uncultured bacterium | reverse complement strand
GGGCTTTGCCTGCGCCGCGCCGGGCCGCAGCCGTTCACGATGAACGGCAAGGCCAATAAAACCAATGAACATTCCTGCTGTTTTGAATGTTCATTGGTATGAGGACACCGCGCCTACTCCTGTTAAAGCGAATAAAACCCTGATTTCTTGTCAAAAGTTAGCAGCTATGGGGTCTCGCCTGCCTTTTAATATGAACGCAGGCAAGATGCCTGCGCCACCAGAAAGAAGACGTTGCCCTAAAACCGGCTCTCGACACTCAGGGACGGCGCGGCGATATCCAGGGCGTCGTACACCCCCAGCGTCATGGTGCGGCCACCGCCCAGAGAATAATCCAGGCTCAGGGAAAGGGCGTCGTTGCGGCAGCCCTCACACACCAGCGGCAGGGGCAGTCCCAGGCGGGCGCTTTCATAGGGCAGGCGTTGGTTCAGCGTGGTTTCTTTAAGGTAATCGCGACTGGCATAACCAGCCCCCAGGCCCAGCCGCCGCCCCATGGTGCGCCGCAGGCCCAGCAGCAACGAAGGCCGTGACGCGCCATATCCCGTGCCCCCCACAAAACCCACGCCCGCATAGGCGTGTTGCGGCCCCCGGTGGGCCGCCAGCGTGGCATAGCCAAAAAGCCGGGTTTCATCAAACCCCCCCTCGCCGGTGTCAAACCGCAGGGCCGCCACGCCCAGCGAGGGAAACACCCGGCTGGAGAGGCTTTTGGCGGCTTTGTCGCGGGTATAGGCCAAGCTCCAGATTTGTGTGTGGATTTCGCTGGTGCTGCCCAAGGTGCTGGTGAGTTCGGCCTGCTGGCGCGAAAAGCCTAGGCTGTAACCCCGCCGGGGCGTGAGGCGCAGCGTGGTGGTGGCCAGGTCGGCGTCCATGGCAAAGCCGGTGCTCTCGACAAGGTTTTGTGTGCGGGCAAAGTTCACGCCCAGCGCCGTGCCGGTTTCGGTGAAGGGGGTGGTGGTGAACAGGCTGGCCCCCATGGCGGGCGAGGGGGCAAAGGCCAGGGGCGGATGCACCGGCGCGGGGGCCGGGGCCACCACAAGGCTGGCCATGTCCAGCGTGTCGGTGGGTTTCATGGTCACGCCCGCCTCGCGGGGTTCAAACCGGCCACGGGTGATGTCCCGCGCCACGTGAGTCACCACCCAGTGGCCCAGCACACGGCCAAAACGGCGCACGGGCACACGGTCGCCCTCTTTCAGTCCCGTTTCCGGCCCCGCATAAACCAGCGCCAACGCCCCCTCGGCATACACATCGCCAATGGCCAGGGCCGGTGCGGCGGGGGCTTCTTCCGCCACCGGGGGGGGAAGGTCCGTCAGCGTGGCCGCGCCCAGGGGTGTTGCGCCCAGCAGGGCGGGCCACAACCAGAGCAGGCGGTGCAGACGCATGTTTTTATTGTAAGCGGCCTGCCGCCTTTATTCTTTGTGGCGGTGCGAAAAGCCAGTTGCCTGATCTGTGACAACCAGTTCGCCCGACAGGGCAAACCGTGGAAAGACGCCGGGGGGCGTGTGTTGTGGCCCCTGACGTGTACCGGCTGCGGCGCGGTTTTTGTGGACCCCGCCGGGCCGCTCGCACCCGAAGAAACCGAAAACCCGCAGGAAGAACACCTCCTGGACCCCGCGTGGCGCGCCTTTCGCCAGTCGCTGTCGGCAGAAATCCGCGAAGGGGCCGTGCTGCTCATCACCGACCCGTTGCATCAGCGGCCCCAGATTCCTTTTGAGCGGGCGGTGCGCACCAGCGAACGGGTCTGGACCAGCCTGGAGTCCCCCGCCGCGCCGCTGTTGCAGGTGCCTCGCCGCACCGCGCCGCCGGTGGAGCAGTCCGTGGACTGGGTGGTGTGGTGGCACGGCCTGGAACACACCCGCCGCCCGGCGGCGCACCTCGCCGCGCTGCTGGCGGTGACTGGAAAGGGTCTGTGGCTGAGCCTGCCCCCCTGGCCCTGGGGTGGCTGGCGGCGGCAGGCTTTGATGAAACGTTTTTTGCCCCAGCACCGTTTTCTGGCGGGGCCGGTGCAAATGTCCCGGATGGCGGTGTCTCTGGGCGCAGCGCTGCAAGGCCCCTTTTCGCCTGCCGCCTTTGGCCAGCCCCCCAAAAGAACAGACACCCGCTGGGTGTATGGGCTGAAAAAAACATGAGGGGGGGTAGGTGTCCCATTGCTGTCAGGTTTGAAGAGAAATCAGGAGATTTCACCCCTTTCTGGAGTAGGCGCGACGCCGCTATCGCCTTTGCTCGGCCAGATGCCTCAATAGGCATCTGGAAAGATTCCTCGCAAACCGTCGCGCCACAACAACCTTGGAGTAGGCGCGGTGTCCCCACCGCGCACAACCCACAAGAAAATCAGGGGTTTTTGCCATCCACGGCGACGGGGGCGTCGCCGCTACTCCGGTAAATCTAACAGCAATGGACAGGTGTCCATCAACTCACCAACAAGGATGGGAAATTGCTGTTCGTGACGGCAAAAAACTGTCACAATCCCACGGCTTTTTCCATCCCAACCAACATCCCGGCGAGGTTCAGGACTCCCAAGACTGAGACCCCCTTGCGTTTTTATTGAGAATCAGTCACAATAATAAACGGGCTTCGCGGCCCTCAATCCAAAGGAGTTCCCATGACGTTCATGGAGTTTTTTCAAAAAGGCGGGCCGGTGGTCATCGCCCTGGTGCTGTTGTCGCTCACGGCGCTCACGGTGGCCTTTGAACGTCTGCTGGTGTACCTGTCGGTGCTCAGCGACCTCAAAAACCTCGCCGACCGCACCAGCAGCGAGGTGAAGGAAGCCGCCGAATACAACGGCTCTATTGTGGAAAGCTGGCTGGGCCGCCTGCTGCAGACCAGCAACGACAAAGACGGCACGCCCACCCAGTTTCAGGCCCGGTTTCAGTCTCTCGAAGACACCCTGGCCACCCGCCTGGGGGCCCTCACGCTCATGGCGCGTGTTGCGCCGCTGATGGGGTTGCTGGGCACGGTGATTGGCCTGATGCGCGCCTTCATGGCGGTGGAAGCTTCTGGCAGCCAGCTCAACCCGGCGGCTCTGGCGGGGGGCATCTGGGAGGCCCTGCTGGCTACCTGCGCCGGACTCACGGTGGCCATCACCTGCTGGTTTTTCCACTGGTTTCTCGAAAACTGGCTGGAGGGCATGGTGCGCACCGCCGAGCATCTGGTGGTGGATCACCCCAGCCTGTTTGGCCGCCTCTTTGCCAAAGAAACGGCGGGGGACTGAGCCATGTCTCTTTTTGGCCAGGGGCTTCGCCGCCGCGCCCGCAAGAGCCGCGAGATTCAATATCTGGATGTCACCGCACTGGTGGACGTGGTGTTTTTTCTTCTGTTTTTCTTTTTGCTCACCTTCAACCTCAACCGGCCAGAGGGGTTCACGCTGGCCATGCCCAAGGCCAAAGCGGCGGGCAAGGTCAAAGACACGGGCATCAGGGTGCTGATTCCGGTGCGGGGGGAATACCGCGTGAAGGACGACCGGTTTGATGATGAGGGACTGAAAGCGTTTCTGGCGGAAAAGGTGCAGCAAAACCCCTCGGTGGTGGTGCATCTGGTGGCCGACCACAAAGCCGCCAGCCAGCGTCTGGTGACCGCCCTGGAACTCACCACCGCCGCCGGTGTCAAAAACGCATTGCTCAGAACGGAACCCACGGGGCAGTGACCAAGTAGCCCCGGCGTCTCGCCGGGAGAAAAAAAACCGCCGCAGGCGGCGCAAAACAGAAAGAAATAAGGAAAAACAAAAAGGTGTGCGCCTTTGGCGCGGTGGATACCCCCGGCGAGACGCCGGGGCTACGTTAAAAAACCCCTGTCATTCCTCAATTTTTTTACAAACCTGAAAGCAAAGGACACGAAAGGCGGTGAAACATGACATGACGCTGAACCGCCTGCGCATCAAACCGGCGCTTTTCAAACGCCGCATCCACAAACGCCCCAGCCTGTTTGTGCATCACCCCCTGCCGCCCCGGCCCGCCGCTGTGCAGCAGAACACACTGGCGGCGCGCCTGCGGCGGGTGTCCGTCAAGCGGCTGCCCTGGCGGCGCTGGTGGCAGAACGATCAGCGCCTCACGGCCAAAGGCCGTAAACGCTGGCTGGCCCTGGGTCTGGCCCTGGGGGCCCACGGCGTGCTGGCGGCGGTTGTGCCCCATCTGCGCCAGACCGGGAAACCCCCCGTGTCCGTGCTGGTGCGCCTGAGTCCGCCGCCGGTTATCAAGCCTGTGGCGAAAAAAGCCGCTGTCAACCCGCCCCCCGCCGCGCCCAAACCCCCCACACCACAAAAGGTCGAAACACCGCCCGCGCCGCCTGAAAAAACGGAAACCCGCCCCGCGCCCCGGCCCCTGGCCCTCAAGCCCCTGGCCGCGCCCAGGCCCGCGGCCCCGCCCCAACCGGCCCGCACATTGCCCCCTCCCGCGCCCGAACCGGTGAAGGGCGGCGACAGCCCCAACGCCCCGCCGGGCGTGCCGGTGGCCGAGGCCCCCCCGGTGTCTTCGCCCGTGGCGCCAGCCCACGCCGTGCCGGTGGAGCCGGGGGGTGCGCCGGGCCAACCCGGCCGGGCCAGCAGCCGCCACGCGCCCCAGCGTCCGGGGCCGGTGCGCTCGCGGGAGCCCCAGGCTGATCGCCGCGAGCGGGGTGTGCCCGGTTTCCCCCGGCGGGACACAGGCCGCACCACGCCGCCGCCCGTGCGCCCCGCCGCCCGCCCAGCCAAACCGGCGTATACCAACAGCAGCCGGGGAGATTATCTGGCGGGGCTGAAAAACGCCCTGGAGGCCCGCAAGGCCTATCCGCCCCTGGCCGAGCGCGAAGGCATGGAGGGCGAGGTCACCCTCGCGCTCACCATTGCACCGGATGGCAGCCTGCGGGCCACCGTGTCGCGCAGCAGTGGTTATCCGCTGCTGGATCAGGCGGCCCTGGCGGCGGTGCAGGGTCTGGGGCAATACCGGGCCTTTGCCGAAGACATGGCCCCCAAAAACCTGCGCCAGCAACTGGTGCTGCGTTTTGTGCTGGAGTGAGTCAGGCGCTGCCTTGGGACATGTGCAGCACACGCAACAACATCAAGCGTTCGTCATCCACCAAATAAAACAAGGCCAAGCGGGTTCTGGGAACCGGATGTTTCCTGACCGCGGGGTATTGCTCCGTCATCACGCCCATCAGAGGAAAATGCTCAATGAGCGCCATGGCACGGTTGACTCTTTCCAGCACAAGCCGGGCGCTTCGGGGGCTTTCTTTGTGGAGAAACGACACGATGTGGCGTAAATCCTCCGCAGCTGCCGGAGAAATGTTAAATGTCCGCTTCATTCACTTCTGGCAGGTCAAATTGTCGGACAAGTCCCTCCACGACCTTGTGATAATCCAGCCCCTGGCCAGCTTTCACCTGGGCCAGGGCCTCGGCGACCTGCTTTTCTTCTTCCTCAGACAGGCGAACCGTTTTTTCAGTTTCCACACCCCAAAAGGCCACCGCTGTTTCTTTTTCACTGCACTGCATGAAAGTCATTGTAGCGCGTTTCACTCCAAATCGCCCTTCACCCACGCTTCCATGAAGGGCTGGAACTTCACCGGCTCGAACGACACAAAACGATAGGTGGCGGCGTTTTCGGATTGATAAGGATCGTTGAGAAAAAAGTTCCGCAGGTCGGTTTCGGTCTCGGCCCGCGCCAGCACCACACCGCCCACTTTCGGGTTTTGTGGTCCCGAAAACAGCAGCAGGCCCTGGTCATAACCCGTTTGCAGAAAGGCCCGGTGACCGGCCACCAGTTCACCAATGCGCTCAGGCGCTGCGGTGTAGGTGATTTCAACCAGAAAATGCTGCATGGGGGTGACCGGGGGCAGACGCAGCGGCGCTATTTTTCTTTCAGCGCGGTTTCCACGGCGGTGTGCAGCTCGCGGGTGCTGCCTTTATACAGGTCGCCCTGCATGAACACGATCTTGCCCTTTTTGTTGATGACCAGCAGGTTGGGCCCCATGTTCACGCCATATTTCGAGGACACCTTGCCTTCCCAGTCCATGGTGCCCCCCAGTTCGGGATAAGAAATGTTGCGGCCAATTTCTTTCACGCGGTCAATCACCGTCTGTTTGTTGGCGTAAAAGGGCAGGTCCTTGAGCACGATCATGCTGTAGATCTTCACGCCGGGGTGGGTGTAATACATGCGGGCCATCGTCACAAAAAGCCCCGTGGCTTCTTTCTCGGACTTGTGGCTGCCGAAGTTCATGATGATGACCTTCTTGCCCAGAAACTGCTTGAGGTAATCCTTGTGTCCCCAACTGTTGGTGAGCACAAAGTCGGGGGCCGGTTTGCCCACGGTGGGAAACTTCTGCGCCCCCAGCACGGGGCCGTGCAGCAGCGCGGGCAACAACAGACAAAAGGCAAAGAACGACGCACGGACCACCGCAGCCCGCGTCAGCGAAGGGTGAAGAGACATGGGTTCCTCCTGAGAATCGACACAGTTTAGCAGGTCCGGCGAAGCACAAACACTATCGCCCATTGCGGTCAGGTTTACCGGAGTAGCGGCGACGCCCCCGTCGCCGTGAAGGGCAAAAACCCCTGATTTCGTATTGGTTGTTGCAAGAC
>CAYJOG010000174.1:5120-6538 GCA_964371695.1 uncultured bacterium | reverse complement strand
AAAGCCCTGGTCACGAGCGCGAAAACCTGTGCTTTTTCAAAGCTTCGGTTTTCGGGTCAGTCCATCCATGGACTGCAGAACCCATCTCATAGGTATTTATGAGATGGGTTCTAAGCCATAGTCAGGCTTTCATAAATCCCCAGCAGTTTCCGGGTGGTGTTTTCGGGCAAAAACCGCGTTGCCGCCGCCAGGCCTTTTTGTGAGAGGGTTTGCCGAAGAGAGGTGTCCTGCGCCAGACGGGCCATGGCCTGTGTGACGGCGCCGGTGTCGTGGGGGTTGACCAATAGCGCGCCTTCACCGGCCACTTCGGCGGTGCTGCCTCCCTCGCTTGTGATGACGGGCGCACCGGCGGCCATGGCTTCTGCCACCGGAATACCAAAACCCTCATAAACCGAGGGATAAACCACACCCAGGGCGTTTTGCAGCAAGGCCCATTTTTCAGTTTCTTCCACATAGCCGGTTACCAGCACCCGCCCCGCCGCCTGGGGCGTGGCCATCGCTTCACGCAATGGCTCGCTGTTCCAGCCCCACTTGCCCGCCAGCACCAACGGGGGTGTGGACTCGCCGAGTGCTTCGTAGAGGGCGGTGTGGGCCTGCACCAGACGAATCAGATTTTTGCGCGGCTCCAGTGTGCCCACAAAAAGAAAATAACCCTGTGGCGTCAGTGCCAGTTTTTGCATCACGGCCGCTGACCGGGTTTCGCTGAGGGGCAGCGGGCTGACCGAGCAGGGATGTAACCAGAGGGGTTTTTCAAAGCCTGGAAAAACCCTGGTGAAATCCCGCTTCATGCTTTCGCTCAACAGGCACACGGCCTGGGCGCGGCCCAGGCTTACCCGGCACATGCGCCGGAAAAATGCGGCGCGGAACCACTGGTGCTCACCGGGCAAAAGAAAGAACGACAGGTCCGGCACACCCAGCAGCAAACGGGCCTTCAGGCCCGGCGGACTGGTGTAGTGAGGGGCGTGATAAACATCCAGCCCCAGGTCGTTTGCCAGCGCGGCCATGTGGCGGAACTCAAACCAGAAACGCCCCAGCAGGCCGCCTGTTTTGGATTCACCCGGCCCGTTGCGGACGGCGGCAACAGGGTGATGCACAAAACGTGGGTCGCTCGTCCAGGCCGCCTCAGCTTTTTCGCCGCCGGGCAAAAACGGACTGTCGCCGGGCCAGAAAAGGTGGATTTGATGGGGGTGGTAGGCCTCGCTCAGGCCCCGAACCATGCCCAGCAGATATTGCCCCATGCCCGCAGGCTGGGGTTGCAACGTGCTCAGGTCCAGGCCAATGCGCATGGGGGGGAGTGTAGCGGCCTTTAAACCTTCTTCCCCAGCACCATGGCTTTTAGGCAGTGGGGGGGGGGGGGGGGGCCCCCCCCCCCCCCCCAAAAAAAAAAAAAACATTATTTTTTTTTAGGGGGGGGGGGG
>CAYJOG010000174.1:1276-5110 GCA_964371695.1 uncultured bacterium | reverse complement strand
CCGCCCGCCTGAACAAAAAAGACAAAAAACCTTTTTTCTTTACTAGGCGGGCGGGGACGCCCGCCCCACTACCAAAAGAAAAACAAGCGTGGCTTTGTCCTAACGCGTTTCGGAACTCAAAACGGCGTCGATCAGGCCATAGGTTTTGGCTTCTTCGGCGTCCATGTAGTGCAGGCGTTCGGTTTCGCGCTCCACTTCATCGTGCTGGCGGCCGGTGTGTTTGGCCACCAGTTCGTTGATGAGGCGCTTCACCCGCAGGGTTTCTCTGGCCTGCAGGTCGATGTCGCTGGCCTGACCACTCACGCCGCCATAGGGCTGGTGCAGCAGCACGCGGGCGTGGGGCAGGGCAAAGCGTTTGCCCGGTGTGCCCGCCGCCAGCAACAGCGCGGCAAAGCCAGAGGCCTGACCCACGCAGATGGTGCTGATCTTTGGCCGCAGCACCAGCATGGCGTCATACAGCGCCAGCCCTGCGCTCACACTGGCGCCGGGGCTGTTGATGTACACGTCGATGTCCTTGTCCACGTCTTCTTTTTCGAGGAAAAGAAACTGGGCGATGAGCAGGTTGGCCGTCACGTCATCCACACCGGTGCCGATGAAAATGATGCGGTCTTTGAGCAGGCGGCTGAAAATGTCATAGCTGCGCTCGCCGCGGGCGGTTTGTTCTACAACGATGGGCACCAGGTTCATGGGGAGTCCTTTCGGGCGTGAGGGGAATCAGTCGTGGGATTCGTGTTCGTGTTCGTGCTCGTGCTCGTGATCATGGGTGTGGCCGTGATCATGATCGCAGGCGGCGGGGTTTTTTCCGGCCACGCTGTCGCGAATGAACTTCATTGTTTTTTCCTGCAACAGGCGTTCGTGGATTTCTTCCTGAATCTGCTCGTTCTTCATCAGTTCGCGGGCTTCATTTTTGCCCAGGCCCGCGTTTTCGGCCAGGTTCATGATGGCGTAGAGCATTTCTTCCTGGTGAACGTGAATATTGTTTTTCGACATCACCTGCCGCAGGAGGAGTTGGCGCTTGAGGTAGTCCAGCGTTTCGCCGTGCAGTTTCTTTTCAAAGTCTTCCACCGACAGACCCTCGTTTTTCGCGGCGTCTTCCAGTGTGGTTTTCTGGGCGATGTTGCCTTTGACGGACTCAATCTCGCGGTCCAGCATGGTGTCTGACACGTCAAACGCGGTGCGGGCCAGCAGGGTTTTCATGATTTCTTCGCCAAAGGCCCGGTCGGCCTCGCGTTGTTTGTTGCGGGTGATGACCCGCTGGAGGGTTTCCTTGAGGTGGTCCACGCTTTCGTGTTTGAGTTGCTGAGCCAGGGCTTCGTCCACGGCGGGCAGCGACGGCTCGCGCACTTCCATCATTTCAAACGTGAACTCCCCTTCGGCCCCGGCCAGTTCCTGCACCGGAAAACCGGCGCTGATGGCGGTGGTGAAAGAGACTTTTTCACCCACTTTTTTGCCGGGCATGTTTTCCAGAAAGGCGTCGCCCTCCACCCGTTGGTCCAGCTTCACCACATAACGCTGGTCCTTGATGGCTTCCACCTGGGCTTCGTGTCCCGCCGGGGCGCTCACGATGCTGAAGGAAATCCAGTCCGTGGCTTTTGCCGGGCGGTCCACCACCTCGGTGGTGGCGTTTTCTTTCTGAATGCCTTCCAGCGCCTTTGCGATTTCTTCGTCGCTGGCGGTTTCTTCGGGGGCGGTCAGGCCCAATGTGGCGAAGTCCGGCATGTCAATGGGCGGGAAGATTTCCACCTTCACCTTGTAGGTATAGGGCTGGTCCTGGGTCACGCCGGGGGCGTCCACCTCCAGCACCCCCACCGGCTCCAGGCCATGGGTCTGAAAACTTTTGGAATAAGACAGGGAAATGAGGCGTTCCTTGATTTCTTCTTCCACCTTTTCAGCCCCCAGGTGCATTTTCAGCGCCCGCATGGGGATTTTGCCGGGCCGGAAGCCGGGCACCCGCACCCGCTGGCTCAGCTTTTGGGCGGCCTGCTGCACAGCGGTGCGCACCTCATCGGTGTCCAGGGTGATTTCCAGAAGGCGGATAAATGGGGATTCTTCGGTGACAGTGCTTGTGCTCAAAACAGTTCCTTTCCAGTGGCTCTGGGTTTTTAGGCAAAAAACAGCGCCGCGCCAGAGGCGGGAAGCGTATTATGACGCCCCCCGGCGATGAAACCAGTGTTGAACAAATCGGCTGTTTGTTTCATAGCAAACAGTCTCGAATTAAAATTTTAGGTGGCAACCCGCCTGTTATTCAGGGCATTTCATGGGTATCCCTATAAAGGGGTTTGTTCAAAGTCCCTTGAGGGGAGCTTTGCCTGCGCGTAAACTGTTCATTCCGTGCGAATTCCACCTTCTCCCGCGGATGTTAAGAGTGGGATGATTTCTGCCTTGACAGTTCTGGTGTGCTGCGGCCGCCAAGGGGTGGCCTATGCCTAGGTGCTTTGGCCTGGATGTGAAGGGCGGCTACCTGCTGTGCGCCGAAGCCGTTTATTTCGGCGACGAGGTGCAGTCCATGAACCTCTCTTATGGTCCGGTGCCCGAAGGCGCCATGACCGAAACCGGTGAGTGGGCCGAGGGGCAACTGGCGGGTTTGCTGCAAAACCACCTGGGGCCTGGATTGGATGCCGACACCATTGCCGTGAGCCTGGAAGGCCCTGACGTGATCACCCGCACCACCGCCGCCCGCGACCTGCCCCCCAAGGCGCTGCAACAGGCCCTGGAGGCCGAGGTGATGGAGTTCAAGCCCATGGAGGGCAAGACCATCGCCCTGGATTACCGCGCCACCGGTGTCTCCCAAAAAGTGGACGTGATGGAAGAAACCGTGCTGGAACTGGCCATCAACGAAGAAAAAACCCACCCCTGGCAAGAGGCCGTCGCTGCGGTCAACCCCAAGGGCGCGGTGCTGGAAAGCGCCCTGTTGTCGTTGCTCAGGCTTTATCTGTGGACCCGCCCGCCCCAGGATCGGGGTCAGGTGGTGTTGCTGGTGGAAGACGGCGTGACCCAGGTGGTGAATCTTCAGGCCGGTTCCGTGCGGTTTATCCGGGCCTTTGAAATCGGTGCCACCGCCCTGGCCCAGAGCGCAGAGGAGCGGGGCATGGGCCAGGGCCTGACCGCCACCGAAGAGGATTTTCTGGACGAAACCGTGCGCACGGTGCGTTACCTCTACACCACGTTCACCGATCAGTCTTTTGAACCCACGGTGCATCTGCTGGCCCGCAGTTATGTGCCTGGGCAACTGGCGGGCATTTTGTCGGAGCAAATGGGCCTGTCGGTAGAGGTGGTGGACCCGTTTTTTGCCCTGGGGGTGGCCAATCTGGCAGAGCTGGAAGAAGCCGGTGTGGACCCCTGGTTGTTCACCCAGGCCATGGGGGCGGCCCTGTTTGCCGTGTGCCCCGAAACCCTGCCGCTGAACGTGTTCAACCAGCAGGTTTTTCAGAAAAGGGAACTGATCAGAAGCGCCATTTATATGCTTTCGCCCGTGGCTGCGGCGGTGGTGTTGCCGCTGGTGCTGGGGTTTGTACTCAGGGGCCGGGCGGCCAAGGTGACCCAGGCGCAGAACGACACCCAGGTCCAGTTGGCCACCCTCAGCGCCCTGGCCCTGAAAAAACCCGTGCTGGAAAACACCCTGCGTTATCTCACACAAAAAACCCGCTCGGCCCCCAAAATCACCGGCGGCACCGACTGGCCCCGGTTTGTCTACGAACTCACCAACCTGTTTCCCGAACGCACCTGGTTGCAGGAAATCAAATATTCACGCGACAACCGCACTATCATTTTTGTGGGGCTCACCACCTCTCCGGGTGTGCTTTACCGGCTTGAGGAAAACCTCAAAGCCAGCCC
>CAYJOG010000174.1:0-1266 GCA_964371695.1 uncultured bacterium | reverse complement strand
CTGGAGCAGGTGAGCAGCCAGGGCACCGAAGACCAGCCGCTTTTTGAGGGCGATCCCACCCCCATTCGCAAGTTCACCATCACGGCCTTGCTGAAAGTGAAGGAGCCGGAGTGATGGAAAACCTGATGGCCTTTCTCACGCAGTCTCCGCCATTCAAGCGCTTGCTGGCGGGCCTTGTCATGGGGTTGGTGTGTCTGGCGATGATGGTGCTGTTCACGGTTTATCCCAACTGGAAAACCCTGCGCAACGCTGGGGGCGAGGGGTCCAAACAGGAAAAACAACTGGAACTGCTGAAAGCCGAAGAAAACAACGTGCGCCAGTTGGTGCAGCGCATTCAGGAAAAACTCAACGCGGGCAAACTGGTGGAAGCCCCCAGGGCGAAATCCAGCGAAGACGTGATCAGGGTTTATCAAAACCTGGAAACTGCCGTGCAAAACAGCGGTGTCACACTCACCAGCCCCCTGGACAAACCCGCCAAGGCCCTGGAGCGCGCCAATGACCGGGTGCGGGAATATCAGCCGGTGAATCTTGAGTTCTCAGGCAATTTCCAGAACGTGATCTGGCTTTTTAAAGAAGCCGCCGACAACAACGCCCTGCCTGCGGTGAGTTCCATGAAGCTGTCGCTCAATCAGGCCAGTTATCCCACACTCAGCGGTTCCATCGCCCTGCGCATTCTGGTGGCGGATTACCCCGCCGCCGCTGCGCCTGCGGGGGTGCTCAGCCCATGAATCAGTTGCTGGAACAGATCAAGCAGATCCGCGAGGAGAGCCCTCAAAAGTTCATGCTTTATGTGGTGCTGCTGGTGGTGGTGGTGCCGGGCATGTTGTTCTACGTGAAAAACGCGGGCAACAAACAGCGCGGGGCCAATCCCAACGAACCCGCCGCCACTGTGTCTGCACCTGCTCCTACGCCTGCTCCCGCGCCCGTACCCGCATCGGGTTCCGCACCGGCCGCGGTTCCTGCGGCAGATGGCGCAGCCGGGGCCGTGGCCCCGCCCGATGCGGCCCAGGCCGCCGCCGCTGCGGCGCTCTCTGCCGACGCAGTGATCCCCCCCGAAGTCCAGACCCTGGTGGCCGAGTTTCTGGCCCTGGCCCCGGAGGTGCAGCAGAAATATCTCACCGATTCCGCCGTCGTGTCGGGCGAAGAGGTGGCCGCAGCGGAGGCATCTCTGGTGCGCGAAGGGGTCAAGCCCGATCCGTTTCGTCCAGAGGTGGGGCCCGGCAGCAACGTGATGGTGCAGGGCAGGCCGTCGTTGTTGCCCCAGGT
>CAYJOG010000173.1:0-6548 GCA_964371695.1 uncultured bacterium | reverse complement strand
TCCCAGTTGCACCCTTGTTCAAAGTCACATGTGTTGGGCAAGAAGGTGGTGCTGGAGGGCAACTGTCGAATCAGACGGCCATTGAGGGTGTAAATGCGGGCAGTGACCCGGCTGGGGGCGTTCATGGCAAAACGAATATCCAGGCCTGGCCGGTTGGCGTCAGGCTCATTACTGTCGGCAGGGTTAAAGGGCATTTCGCTGGGAATGGGGAAATCGCCGATGCTGTCGCCGTTGGTGTCGGCAAAAGCCAGCTCGGTGCCCACGGTGATGTCCTCACCCAACAGACAGTTCGCCCCCGCGCCGGTGCAGGAAACCTTGGCGAACGCCGCCGTGAGTTGGGTGGGCGTGGGCGTGGCATTGGGAATATCTGCATCGGTGATGGTGGTGGGAATGAACTTGGTCAGACCGATGTCATCTACCACACGGATGATGAACTTGATGTCGTCTCCGTCATTCACAGCGCTACCGGGCACTGTGGCGGAAAAGGTTCCATTGGCTGCCTGGGCCTGACGGCCGAGGGGTGCGGTGGCCGGGGCACTGGCTCCCGACTGGTAGAACACAGTGGGTGTCACGGTGTTGCTGTCGCTGTCGCTGTAGGAACCATCCACCTTGAGGGGAGAGCCTTTAAGACCCGAAGTGGGAGGTGTGAATGTGAGCTGGGGCGGGCTGCCCTGCTCAGGCTTGCAGGTGGTGGCCACGGCTGCCAGTGCGCCGCCGGAGGTGCTGGTGACCAGACTGAAGTTATAGGTGGTGCTAAACACCAGACCGGTGTTGACCGTGGAGGTCAGAGTGGCCGCAGCAAAGGGGCTGCCGGTGAGGGGCGTACCGTCTTTGGTGATGGCGAAAGGATTGGCCGTCAGGGGGCACTGACCCTGCCCAATCGTCGGGGCCGTCCAGGTCAGGTCGCAGGTGGCCACGCCGCTCACATTTTTGGCTGTGGCTGTGAGGCTGCTGGCGCCGGTGGTCTGGGTGCAGGGCGGCTGCTCAATCTTGATGGTGGCATTGACAAACTGGATGGAAGGCAGCGGTGCGCCTCCGGCGTCCACCGCCTGCGCAGGGCCCCCTGCCCCGTCAATTTTCCAGGTGAGGTTGCCCGTTGCACCATCAGCGCCACCGGGAAAGGAACACTTCATGAACTTGGCGCTGGTGCCGCTGGTGGCGCCAGCAATATTGAAATAGGAGGCCTTGAGATTGGAAGCAGCTTTTTCAATCGCCCCCAGAAAGTTGGGCAAAGAGGCATCGGCGTCGGTGCAGGTGGGGTCCCCAATGCCTGCGGGAAAATCAAAATCCACCGTAAGACCAGATATTTGCGCGCCGCCTTTTGGGTTATACACCACGCGGATTTCAAACGCCGTGTTGGGCGTGACCGTGATGGTGTTGGTGGCAGTGGGGCAATCGGTTCCAGACTCCACCAGGAAACAGGCAGTTTCAGCAGCCTGTGCCCGGTGTGAGGCCCCAAACAGAAAAACCCCCATCACCAGGAAAACGGAAACGCGGCACAAAGATACTCTTGGCCGCGAGGCGCGCCCGACGAGGAAATGACGAAGCATGTTGTCATCCTATACGCAGGTGTTTGCTGAAATCAAGTTTGAGAGCCCAAACTTTGCAATTTTTTTTATCTTGAAAAGCTGCGAATCGCTTTGAGTGGACTGGCAATAAAAAAGCGGGGCACAAGGCCCCGCTTGGTTTTTTTAATGAAGCGGCAGATCAGGCATCGCCATTGAGATTGTAGTTCTGCTTCAGCACGCCCAGGTCTTTCAGGTCAACCTTGCCGTCGCCATTGGCATCACCACAACTTGCCGTGCTTTGCAGGTCTGCGTAGCAGGCGTTGTCCCCATTGAACTGCTGCTTGAGCACACCCAGGTCTTTCAGGTCAATTTTGTTGTCGCTGTTGGCGTCACCACCCGCCAGTTTGGGAATGGCCAGGGGTTGGCCGCCATCTACGTTCAGGTTCAGGCGGCGGCGCAGGTGGCCCTTGCGAGAAATCACCACTTCCTGCAATCCGGCCACGGCCCCGGCAGAGAATGTGCCATCAACGCCGACGTTGACTGTCTGCCCCCCGATGGTGAGCGACACCCCATCAAAACTGCCCCCCAAATTATCAGTCGTCAATGCACCAATCACGGTTCCCTGAGCGTTTTTGGCCACAAAACCACCGCCGTCGGGCGCTGCCACCACAAACACTTCCTCGGCAATGGCCGGGTCAAGCACCTCAAAAAAATCGGTGAGGGTCATGGTGGTGTTGGGGCCAGTGCAAAGGCTTTTGGTGACCTTTTGGCGCTTCAGCGTGCGGCCATGCACCAGATTGAGGGTGATGGCGGGGTCAAGCGTGCTGCAATCAATGGTGAGCGAAACATCGGCCCCCGCCTGCTCGGCGGTGACCTTGACGGTGTAGGCGCTGCGGCCTTCCACATCACTCTGGCCGGTTTTGTTGAACACGCGGTTTCCGGCCTCGGTGACATAGGCGTCAATCAGCGGATAACCCGCGTTGTTGGTTTTCGCCAGACCGGGCGGAAGAGGGGGTTTCAACTTGGTGGTGCCACTGCTGGTGGAGGCCCCCAGAGTGAGCGCCAGGGGATCCTGACTCACCTGACCCGGTGCGGCTTCGTTGTTGAAGAAAAAGCTCATGTCCACCGACCAGTTCACCGGCACATTGGTGGCCGCATTGACGGGGCCAGCCAGCAGGGCCATAAAAGCCCCCCCAGCCAGTGCGCCGCACCCCCAAAAGGCAAGACGGCGGGTCAAATAATTGGTTTTTTGGGTCATGTTGTTTTCCCCTGTTTAACGAGTTTACCCACTTTGGCTTCTTAAATACTCAGATTGAAAAATTTCTTGATCACCCCAAGATCCTTCAAGTCCACTTTGCCGTCCCCGTTAAAGTCTGCTTTATCAGGTGTTTTACCGAATTCCGGCTTCAACACACCCAGATCCTGGAGGTTGATTTTGCCGTCGCCGTTGGCGTCGCCACCGTCTTTGCCGGTGGCCAGTTCGCAGAGTACCGTGACATCGGTTTTGTCCAGTATGTCTGAAAGCTTTTTAGCCTTTTCGCAGACATATTCATTGGCGGTGGTGCGGGCATAACCTGCGGGGATGTTCTTGATCACGATTTTGGCATTGCCTGTGGAGGGGCAGAGGGCTGTGTCAACTTCCACCATGGTTTCACCGTTGGTGGCGGTGGCCGCTGCCTTGAGACAGGTGGCGCTGCCATCTTCTTTCATGAGGTCGAACACCACCGACGGCACAGTGCCGGTGGGTTTGGTAATGGCCAGCAGGTCTACCTTCAGTTTTACACAGCCCGTCGTGCAGGTGGGAACCACCACAACAGGGCCTTTCACGGGCACGCAGGCGTTCAGGCGGTTGGCCGTGAGGGGATTGGACTTGTTGGCAGCGTCCACCTTGCCCAGCACGGCGAACTGATAACAGCCGTCGTCCTTGATCACACCTGCAGCAATGATGCCGGTGTTGACCGTCACCGCCACTTCGGTGGATTCCTTCCAGTTCACGGCGGTGTTGGCGTTGTTGCAGGCCGAGGTGCTTTCGCATTTCACATAGGCCACCACCAAATTGGCCGCGCCCTTGGTGTTGTTGTAGGTGGTCCAGGAACATTCCACCGAGTCACCCGCATCGCCATTGGCACTGGCCACACAACTCTGCACGTCGGCGCTGGGAATGGAGAAGTCCACCAGCACTTCATTTGACTCCGACAAAAGGCTCTCGTTCAGAGCCGCGTCAAAGGCGGTGACCTTGTAATGGAACACCTTCTGGGCCGCGCCCTCGGTGGCGCCAAAGGTGGTGCCGTCTTCAAAACAATAGGTCTTGCTGGCCAGGTTCAGACCGCTGCAAGGGGAAAGCGTGAGTCCATCCACAGCGGCGAAGGCGGTGCAGGCCGCGCCGGGGTTGGCCACACACACATACAGCTTAAAGCCACCATTGGCTTCGGGCGCGCTGGCCTTCCAGCCCACAGCCACCGAGCTTTCGGTGAAGGCCAGACCCTCGGCCTCGGTGGGAGCAGCGGGGGCCAGTTTGTCTGTGGGTGTGCAGTTGGCGGCCGTGCCCGTGAAATCACCCTTGGTGGGTTTCTGATCTTCACCGTAGACATCAATTTTATAAGGCGTGCCGTTGGTGAGGCCGCTGCACTTGAACTTCAGAATGGTCTCCGCCGCCGCCAGATTCCCCACATTCAAACTCGTGCCACAACTGGGCACCCCCGTGTCGGCGGGCTGCACACTGTCCGCCACGGCGGCATATTGGGCAATTTCGTTGCCCACCACATTGGTCAAACCGGCGGTGCAATAGTCCTGCGTGCCGCCGTTGGCGCAAAACGGGCTGGCATCTTTGTTGGCCGTGGGCATTTTGAAGGACACTTCGCAGGTTTTACCTTCTTCGGTGTCCACTGCAGTCAGTTCACGCACCTTGCCGGGGCCGATGAAGTCCGGGAACACTTTTGTCTTGATTTTTACGGCCCGATAGGGATAACCCGTGGCGGAAAACGCACTGCTGGGAAAGGTGCTTTCGTTGGGCACCGTGGCATTGTCTTTTGCCGTCACAACATACCAGTAGTTTTGATCCACCAGCACGGTGGTGTCGGTGCAGGTGGGTGGGGCGGTTTCGGTGCCCCGCTGGTCCAGGCCGGGGCAGGTCATCTGTGTCCATGTGCCTGCCGGGAGCGGCACGGAGCCGTCCGAACAGTTCCCCAGGTCATCGGTCAGGCCAGAGGTTTTGCAGCGATAGACGACATAAGACGAGAAGCCCGGTTCATCCGCTTCACTGATGTAATCCCAAATGACCTTGGCCTTGGCCCCCTGCTCGGTGCTCTGGTTCAGACCATTGAGGTTTTTCGGCTTGGGCGGAGGCTGGCGGTCGGTGGGTGTGCCGGTGCCGGTGAGGCCGCCCGCGCTGTCGTTGGCCCCCACGTCGCGGGCAATGATTTTGTAGTTGTAGGCCGTGTTGTTGGTGAGGTTCTGATCGATGAACTCATACTCCACCACGCTGGCGACAAAGGGTTTGGTGCCCACCAGCACATCGTCGCGGTAAATGCGATAAGACCCGCCGCTGATCATGGAGGGGTCGCTGGCGTTCGTGCCGGGTTTCCAGCGCACCGTCAGGATTTCCGTGACGCCCGTGGGTGTGCTGGCGGAAAACTCAGTGGGGTTGCTGGGAGGGATGCTGTCGTCGGTCTGGCACGAAATGGCTGACGTGGCCGGAGAAAACGGCGCGGTGCCGGGAAAGTTGGCGCAGTCGGCGTGGGTACACAGGGCCTTGATGGGCGCGGGGCCGGGTTCGGGATAACGCATGCGCCCGTCTTTGTCACGGGGCATGCACCAGTAGTAATACTTCGCGCCGTCTTTGGCCAGACCGCTGTCGGGATAGGTGCTGTCCGCACCGTCGGCCCCATGGGCCACAACGGCCGCCGCATTGAGCGCCGAAAGCTCCCCAAAAGTGGTGCCTCCGTTGGCCTTGGTGCTGCGGAAGAGGAAATAACCCCCGCCCCCGGGCATGTTGGGGTTGCCGCTGTTGTTCTTCCAGCCCACGGTGCAGGTGTTGGTGGCGCCCGCGTCAGACTTGGTGACCGCCAGGGCTGAGCAGGGCGGCGGCGGGGGAATATCTCCCGTCACCTTGCGGGACTGATGCACATTGTAATAGGTCACACCCGCCGTGTAGTCGGTGATCCAGAATGGGGAGGTGCCTGGCGCTGCGCCAATGTCGATTTGCCCCGTGGCGGTCACGATTTCCACGTTTTTGTTCGCGCCAAACAGGCTCACGCCATCGGCGCTGTGTTTCAGCAGCCAGTTCACATACCCCACACCGTCCACCTCTTGCATGCCGGTGCCCGCACCGCCCGCATAAAGGTCGCAGTTCAGCAACTCGTCGGTGCTGCCGCCGGTGAGAGCCACGTTGGTGAGGCATTTGCCGTCCCACACCGCATGCACCAAGTCGGGCAACACCTCTTGAAAAGCAGTGGACAACTCAAAGGTGCCATCGGGATAAAGCGCGTCGTTGGGGTCGGAGTCCACTGCGTCGCCGTTGATGAGCGCGCCGATGAAGCCTTCGATCTCCGCGCCGTCGGGCTGACTGGGGGGACCGCCGCCGATCTTGATGTTCATCATCACCGTTTCGGCGCCCGCCGCCACGTTGATGCCCAACAAATCCACCACCGGCTTGCTGATGCCCTGGCCCACGTTGCCTTTGGTGTCGCCGCTGGGGTCGGTCACCAGCAGACTGCCCACGGGGGCCTTGGCCGCCTGAGACGGGTTGGTCTGCAAATCGGTGGTGCCCACCGCGATGTTGGTGGCTTCGGCGTCGGGTGTCTGGCTGGCCATGTTGCCCCGGCCATCCACCACCTGCACGTAATAACGGATGAAATGGTCTGCCGTGCCAAAGACGGAGGAGGGAATCTGGCCGGAGAATTCGGTGATGGCCCCTTCGTGGTCACAACCCGATTCATCCACGGGCGTGTTCACCTTGGTCATGGTGACTTTTGTCCAGTTGGCCAAAAGTTAGTCGGTGGTTTGGTTGGTGTACCAGAGATAGGCGGCGGTGGCCAGCGG
>CAYJOG010000172.1:1542-6557 GCA_964371695.1 uncultured bacterium | reverse complement strand
TCAACCTTCGGCTGCCCTCTCCCTCAGGGAGAGGGCAAGAAAAAAAGCTCTTATTTCGTCCACGTCTACTCCGAAAATGCTCTAGAGCATTTCGGAATTGATGGGTCAGACATCGCCTGAAAGCCCCGCCCTGGCTGACGTCATTCCCGCTTTCGCTGGAATGACGGCGGGTTGGCCAAGGTTTTGGTCAGGAAAGCTCCGCCAAATGCTCCACCATTTCCGAAAACGCTCTAAAACCACCCGCTGGCGGGGGCGAAGCCCCCTTGCGGGGCGAAAACCTCCACTTTATGCCCTGATTTTAAAACAGGCTCTGAAACTTAACCATTCGGCTATAAGCTTGCCGCTCACCCTACTTTCCCGGAGGATTTATGAGCGTTCAGGCTGTGCCCCAAGGTTTTCACACCCTCACCCCGCATCTGGTCATTGATGGCGCGGCCAAGGCCATTGAGTTTTACAAAAAGGCCTTTGGCGCGGTGGAGATGTATAACATGACCGGCCCGGACGGCAAGGTGATGAACGCCGCCATGATGTTTGGCGACAGCATCATCATGCTGTGCGACGAGCATCCCGGCATGGGGGTGGTCAGTCCGCTGGCGCTGGGGGGTTCTGCTGTCAGGCTGCATCTTTATCTGCCCGATGCCGACGCCATTTTCGCCCAGGCCGTGGCCGCCGGGGCGGTGGTCACCATGCCGCTGGAAAACATGTTCTGGGGAGACCGCTACGGCACGGTCAAAGACCCCTTTGGCCACGAATGGGGCATCGCCACACACATTGAAGACGTGACGCCCGAAGAAATGGCCGCCCGCGTCGCCAAGTTGTTTGGTGGTGCGTGTCCGGGGACGTAGTTCATTTTGAAGAAATTTATGCACGCCAAAGTTGTTCCCTCTCCCCAAAGGGGAGAGGGAACGATGGTAGAGTGCATAGACTTCCAGAAAATGAACTAAACCACCTCACCCCGCTGTTTTCAGCGCCCCCAGCAGGTTTTCTTCGATCATTTCTTGTGTGTGCAGCGCCGTGAGGGTGAGGCGCACTCGCGCCTTGCCCTGGGGCACGGTGGGATAACGAATGCCCCGGGCGAAATTGCCCTGCTGCTGAAGGTGCGCCGCCAAAGCCATGGCGCTGTGATTGCTGCCGGTGATGAGGGGAATGATCTGGCTCTGGCTGGCGCCGGTGTCATAACCCAGCGATTGCAGTTCGCCCCGCAGCCACTGGGCCAGTGACAAAACCGCCTTGCCTGATTCTGAAACCGGCGGCGTGACCAACAGCGCAAGGCTCGCGAGAAGGGGCGGCATCAGGCAAAGGGCGGGGGCGGTGTCAAAAATCAGCGTGCGGGCTTTTTGTGTGATCACCTGGATGATGGTTTCAGCGGCCAGCACCGCGCCGCCCGCCATGCCCAGGCCCTTGCCCAGCGTGGCCACCACCACCAGCGGACAGGGGCAGGCGTCCCCGCCCAGCACCTCGGCCACGCGCCCCCGGCCACTGGGGCCAAACAGGCCCGTGGCGTGGGCTTCGTCCACCAGCAGCAGGGCGTCGTGACGGGCGCAGAGTTGCGTCAGTTCCGCCAAAGGGGCCAAGTCGCCGTCCATGCTGTAGACACTTTCCACCGCCACCATCCGCTGGCCGGTCACAGGGGTGTTCTGTAACAAATTCTCCAGGTGATTCAGGTCGTTGTGTTGAAATACCACCACACGGGCGCGGCACAGGCGTGCGCCGTCTATCAGGCTGGCGTGGTTCAGCGCGTCGCTGAACAACACGTCCTCTGGCCCCAAAAGCGCCTGCAACACACCCAGGTTGGCCAGATAACCACTGCTGAAAAGCCGCGCCGAAGCAAACCCCTTGAAGGTCGCCAGGGCCTGCTCCACCTCAAAATGCAGCGGGTGACTGCCCCCCACATAACGGCTGGCCCCGGCCCCCACGGGCAGGCCGCCTGCCAGGGCCTGCTCAAGGGCGGCGGCAAGGGCTGGGTGCTGGCGCAGGCCCAGATAATCGTTGCTCGAAAAATCCAGCAGGCGCTGGCCCTGGTGGGTTATCCACGGCCCGCCGCAGGGCGGCGTGGGAGTCAACTCGCGCCACAAACCGGCGGTGCGGGTTTCATTCAGCAGGTGTTGCAGGTGGCCGGGCCAGTCCATGTGGCCCGAAGGTTGGCACAGGTTGGCTGGTGCTGCAAAAGTGTTGTGTTGTTACAAATCGCCCCCGGTTTTGCCGGGGACGACAAAGGCCAGGGAAAGAAGGGGAAGTGGCGAAAAAAAAACGCCACACCGCAATGCCCGAACAGGGTGTTGAGAAAGTCCCTCCTGGCCTTTCTCAACCCATTTTGCTCAAGCAAAGCTCTCGCAAAATGGCGCTTTTGCAGGGGTTTTTTAAACCCCTGCAAGCGAAAAATCCATCCATGGATTTTTCAGGGTGTTTATCAACACCCTGCTAAAACGCCGGTGGTTTTGTCAGCCCGCCAGGCTTTTGAGTGTTTCGGTTTCATCGGCTTGCGCCGCGCTCAGGGCAGGCCGCAGATTGAACTCTTCGAGCTTGGGCAGGCCCAGTTGATACACCAGGCGTTCCAGTTCGTTGTCTTCGAGGAAGTGGCCCAGATGGCGCAGCAGTTTGTCCTTGTGGTTCACTTCATCGGCCAGCAGGTGCGAGGTGCTCACCCCCAGCGCCTTGGCCATGCCCCGCAGCTGCCGCAGGTGGGGAGCCTGTACGCCGTCTTCGTAGCGGTAAATTTGCTGCGCCGCCGCCTCGGCCTTCAGGCCGATCATCACACCAAGATCTTTGGCAGTCAGACCCCGCAACACGCGCAACTGGCGGATGCGCCGCCCCAGCGCGTGGGTGAGTTCATCTTGGACAGGTGTGGTCATGGTGCCCCCCGTGGCGTTTGGGTTTTGGAAGCCTTGGTTGTGTTTGCTGCGCCTTCGGATACGATTATACTATTATGTCCTTGTTACAAATAAAAAAAATTAATACTTTACGAGAGTGATGCATGGATATTGACCCAGCCGGTCCAGACCCCCCAACGCCCTGAGTTCAATGAGAAAAAGACACCCCGCCACCGCAGCGCCCTGTTTTTCAATCAGATTCACCGTGGCCTTGGCGGTGCCGCCGGTGGCGATCACGTCGTCCACCAGCAGCACGCGGTTTTTTTTGCCCACGGCCCCCTTGTGCATTTCCAGCGAGTCTTCGCCATATTCCAGGGCATAACTTTCTGCCACGGTTTCAGAGGGCAGCTTGCCGGGTTTGCGCACCAGCACCATGCCTTTGTGCAGCTTGTATGCCAGTGCGCTGCCCAGCAGAAACCCCCGGCTTTCGATGCCCACAATCAGGTCAAAGTCCAGTTTTTTCACCTTCAGCGCCATGTCCTCCACCAGGGCGTGAAAGGCCTCTGGCTTGAGCAGCAGCGGTGTGATGTCCCGAAACAGAATCCCCGGCTTGGGGAAGTCAGGCACTTTGCGGATGTAGCGTTTGTATTGGGTCATGGGTGGCTCCAGCGGTGTTCTTGTGACGGGACACTGTAACCAATGACGGGGTATTGAGAAACACCCGCTAAAACTCATCTCATAAATCCCTCCATGGATTTATTCGAACGCCGTGGCCGGGGCTTTGCCTCGGCCACGAGCGCGAAAACCTACGGGTTTTCAACCCTCCGGCTTTCGGTGCAGGTCTTCCGGACCTGCCAGAAGCCATCTCTTTGACATTGATGAGATGGCTTCTAACCCACGGCGATGTCCTTCAACCGGCTCACGCCGACCTCTTTGGCGTACTTCGCCAGATCGGTGTCGCGCACCTTGATGTGCTGCAGCAGCCAGTTCACGGCAAGGGCCTCGAAATCTTTCACGAATTCTTCGGTGGGCCCGTCTTTGATCAGCCGTTTTGACAACGCCTGCAGGCGGTCTTCAAACAGGCGGTGTTCTTCACGGTGAGAGTCGTATTGGGGATAGGCCAGATGCCGCTGAAGTTTCTCTTCGTCCCGAAAATGCTTCAGCACATAGGCGCGCATAAACCCGATGGCCCCTGCGATGTCCGACCGTTTGACGCCCGCGTCCAGCGCTTCAAAACAAGTGTTGATGCGTTCAAACAACTCTTTGTGCTGTTCGTCGATTTCCTCCACGCCAACTTTTATGGCGGGTGTCCAGGGGATTTTTTGCGCCATTTGATGGGGCTCCTTTTGCCAAACGGGATTTTGGGAGGTGCTTCGCTTGGTTAACAAAAGGTTAACGCTCTGAGCTTGATAATACAAGTAATTAATAAAATACTCACTAAAAATACTGCTTAGTCCCAATGACAGGTGTGCCAGGGCTACATGGGCCAATTCGCGCCACTTGCGATGCCCCTGCCCCTGGCTGAAACTGTGCGCTTCACGGCCGCGCCCCGGCCAAGGAGGAACCCATGAACGTGCCACTGCTGGACCTGACTCTGCAAAACGCCCCGCTGAAGGCAGAAATGCTCAAGGCAATCGAGGGGGTCATCGACACCAACCGCTACATCATGGGGCCAGAAATCACGGGTCTGGAGCAGGAGGTGGCGGCCTATTGCCAGTCGCCCATGGGCATTGGCGTGTCCAGCGGCACAGACGCCCTGCTGGTGAGCATGATGGCGCTGGATGTGAAGGCGGGCGACGAAGTCATCACCACGCCCTACACATTTTTCGCCACTGCGGGGTGCATCTCGCGCCTGGGGGCCAAGCCGGTGTTTGTGGACGTTGACCCGGTGACGTACAACATCAATCCGGCCCTGATAGAGGCCGCCATCACGCCCCGCACCGTGGGCATCATTCCCGTGCATCTCTATGGCCAGTGCGCGGACATGGACCCCATTCTGTCGCTGGCCAAAGCCAGGGGCCTGTGGGTGCTGGAAGACGCCGCCCAGGCCATCGGCTCGGCGTATAAGGGCCGCCGGGCGGGCAGCATGGGCATCGGCGGTTGTTTCAGTTTTTTCCCCAGCAAAAACCTGGGCTGCCTGGGCGACGGGGGTATGGTGACCGCCAACGACGAAGTCTTTGGCAAAAAGGTGGCGTTGCTGCGCAC
>CAYJOG010000172.1:0-1532 GCA_964371695.1 uncultured bacterium | reverse complement strand
ACGGGGCCGAGCCGAAGTATTACCACGCCCTGGTGGGGGGGAACTTTCGCCTGGACGCCCTGCAGGCGTCGGTGCTGCGCATCAAATTGCGCCACCTGGATGGCTGGACCACACAGCGGCAGGAAAACGCCGCGGATTATCTGGCCCGGTTTGCCGAAAAGAAGATTCCCGCCGAGTTGCTTTCGTTGCCCACGCTGCCGCCAGAAGGCCAGGGCCACCGCCACATCTTCAACCAGTTCATTTTGCAGACACACCGGCGCGACGGCCTGCTGGCGCACCTGAAAAACGCCGGCATCGGCACCGAGATTTATTACCCCGTGCCCCTGCATGTGCAGGAATGCTTCGCCAACCTGGGTTACAAGGCAGGCTCCATGCCGGTGTCCGAGGCGGCGGCCAAGGAAACCCTCGCCATTCCCATTTACAGCGGTCTCACGGCCGAGCAGCGCGCTTATGTGGTGGACACCGTGGCCGCGTTTTTTGGGTAAAGGGAAGACAACCTTCAGTTCTTCTCCGGTCGTGTCTCCTTCAGTTTCTGGCGGATGGTGCGGGCCTCTTGGGCCAGGCTGATGTCTTCGGCGGTCTCCAGCAGCAGTTCGGGCACGGTCACAGGTTTCATGTCTTCGTCCACCGCCACCATGGTGAACACGCCCCGGCAGCAATGCTCGCGGCCATCACCCTGCAACGGCTCGCGGTAAACATCCACAAACACACACAGGCTGCTCTTGCCCACGTCGGCCACGCGGGCCTCGATGAGCCAAGTGTCTCCCAGGCGCACGGGGCGGTGAAAGTGAACCGTATCCACGCTGGCGGTCACCACGTTTTCTTTACAAAAACGGCTGGCCGCCAGAAAGGCCGCTTTGTCCATGTGGCCCAGCAACACGCCGCCAAACAGCGTGTTGTAGTGGTTTGTGTCGTTGGGCAGCACCAAGTCGCGCATGGTGATGACGGGGGCGCGGCGACTGTTCTCGCTCATGGCGTCAACTCTACCAGCGTGTAGTTTTTCTTGCCCACGCGCAGGATGATAAACCGTCCGTGCAGAAGGTCGCCCGGCCCCACGCGGCGTTGTTCGTCGCTGGTTTTGACATCGTTGAGTGAAACGGCGTTTTCCTTGAGTTTGCGCCGGGCCTCGGACTTGCTGGGCAGGGCGACGCCCTCATGGGCCAGCAGGTCGGTCAGGGGCAAACCCTCACCCGCCAGGGCGGTGCGGCTGAGCGAGAAGTGCGTCACATCGCCAAAAATTTCCTCAAGCGACTGGGCGCTGAGCGAAGACAACGCGCCGCCAAACAGCGCTTGGGTGGCTTCTTCGGCGCGGACAAGCGCCGCAGTGCCGTGCAGGATCTGTGTGACTTCCTGTGCCAGCCGCCGGTGGGCCGCCCGCCCGCCGGGGTTTTCGGCGTGGGCCTGTTTCAGGTCGTGGCGCTCCTGCGCGTTCAGAAACGTGAAATAGTCCAGATAACGGGGCACGTCGGCGTCGGCGGTGTTCAGAAAGTATTGGTAGATTCTGAAGGGGCTGGTGAGGGCAGGGTCCAGCC
>CAYJOG010000171.1:0-6571 GCA_964371695.1 uncultured bacterium | reverse complement strand
GCTTGGCGTCGGCCTCTATGAAGTCGAACACCTTCGCTCCCACAACCAGGGGCCCAAAACAGAGCATCAGAAGCGCATCATCAAACACCACCTCGATCACCACTTTCGCCACCCCAACGCCAACTTTGGCGTGAACACCACGGTGTTCGACAAACTTTTGGGCACCTATGAAAGCACCGAGGGGCCCGTTCCCGTGCCCGCCCACATGGCCCCCCGGTGGCTGAAGGAAAACCCCGGCGCCTGGGCGGCGGATTACAAAATCATGGGTCTGGCACGGCAAACCCACAAAAAGAAAAGCGCCTGAGGCCAAAGCCCCTATCATGAAGTCCCCGTGAAACGGAACCACCCTCTGTTCTGCTTGCGCCGGGAATTTTGGGCGTTGCTGCTGGTTGTGCTCAGTCTTTGCGCCGCCCCGTGCGCCCTGGCCAGAACCTACAGCGCGGGCATCCTGCTGCGCACCAGCGGACATTTCGACGCCCAGATCAAGGCCATCTGGAAAGAGTTCCTGCCCATTCTTTCCAAACGCCTGAACATTCCTATTTCGCTGCATTTCTTCACCAAAGACAAAGACTTTGAAAAAGCCCTGGCCCAGGGCCACCTGGATATGGTGTTTGCGTTTTCATGGGATTCCATGCCGGTGATTGAAAAACGGGGTTATCAACCCTTTCTGGGGCTGAGCATTCAGGGCAGCCGCAACGCGGTGGGTTGTCTGTATGTGCCGAGCAACAGCACCGCCACCACGCTTGCGGACCTGAAGGGCAAGCGGGTCACCGCCTACGACCAGATGACGGTTTATTTTCAGCTGCGCGAACTGGTGCGCACCCGGCCAGAGGTTTTTTTCGGTTTTCTAAAACCCAACCAGAGCGGCCAAGGGTCGCTCTATGCCCTGGCCCTGGGGCAGACCGACGCGGCCTTTGTTTATTCCTACAACATCCCTTTTCTGCAACGCACCAATCCGGGGCCACTCAAAAAAGTCAAACGGTTCGCCTGCCACAATGCAGGCATCGTTTTTCCGCCCATCTACAAACATAAAAACCTGCCACCGGACATCGCAAAAAAAATAGCGGCAGAAATTGTTCAGGTGCATTCCAACCCGGCCTATGCGCGGTTTCATCCCCTGCTGCGTATGGGCGGGTTCAAGTTTGTGGCCACACAGCCCGCCGACTACACCCGCCTGCACAACCTGCTCAAAAACGCCCGCGCCCAGGGCTGGGAGAAAGACTTCAACCAGTGGCTCAAAAACGTGGGCGGGACTTGATGAGATTCACATTTTAACGAAAGCTGGTGCTTCCTTTGCCTTCCGCCGCCACCATGCCCCTGTTTGCCAACCCCGTGCGGGAAGGTTTTTTCGAGTCCGAAGGCCGCCGGTTTTTTTATCGCCAGGAGGGCCAGGGGCCAGACGTGGTGCTGTTGCACGGTTACACGTCCAACCACGCCATGTGGTCGTTTCAGCGGGCCGCCCTGGGCGCCCATCACCGCCTGCTCACGCTGGATCTGCCCGGTCACGGACAGAGCGACGAACTGCCCCACCCCCACGGGCCAGAGGTTTTCGCCAGCCTCACCCGGCGGCTGATGGATCACCTGGGTGTGCGCAAGGCCCACATCGGCGGACTGAGCATGGGGGGCTTCGTGGCCCAGGCCTTTGCCCAGCAATATCCCAGCCGCACCCGCAGCCTCATGTTGTGCGACACGTCGGGCCGGCGCATGCACCCCTTTCTGCGGGGGTTGTTTCACCTGATGCACCTAGCGGGCCGCCACCTGCAACACGCCCAAATCGAGGGCTTCATTGACCTCTACCACCAAAGGCGCTCCAACCGTTATCGCGGCGCAGCGGGCATCAGCCCGGCCCAGGCTGAGGAAGTGATGCGGACCCTGCTCACCCACCGGGACCCCCTGGCCATGGCCCGCGAGGCCATGGTGCTGGTGCAGAAGCCCGACCAACTGGACGTGGTGCGCCAGTTGGCCGTGCCGCTGCTGATTGTGTGCGGCACGGCGGACATTGTTTTCTCCGAAAGCCTGCACATGCTGGATGAACGGCCCTATTGCCGTTTTGTGGCGCTTGAGAAAATTCCCCACGGCACGGCGGTGGGCCACCCCCTGGCGTTCAACCACGCCATGCTTTCGTTTCTCACCGACGTGGAAAAAGGCGGCCACCCCCTGGGGCTGTGGTTTTATCCCGCCGCCAAACCCGACGCCCCGCCCCGCCACACCACGCGGGAGGAACTGGAAACCTTCCGCCAGAAATCCGTGCCCCTGTGGCCCCTGTGGAAGGCATGGTGGGATCTGGATGAAGGGCTGGAAAAAATCTTCAGGTCGCCAGAGGGTCTGGGGGTTTTGGGTTAGAGCGTTTTCAGCGTTTTGTCCTGCCCTTTGGTGGGGCAGGCATCTTGCCTGCCTGAAAAGAAATTGGATTTTGTCTTTTTTGTTTCACACAGGCGGGGACGCCTGCGCTACTAAATCCAACGCCCGCTCCAGCACTTCTTCCGGCGAAATTTCCTTAAGACAAAACGGCTCGCCAAACCGGCACACCGCCACGTGGCAGGGGCTGCATTCGCTGGTGCTCTGCAATCCCAAACCCCAAGGGGCAAAGGGGCCGTAACGGGCCGCGCTGGTCTGGCCAACCAGACCCACCACCGGCACCCCCAGGGCCGCCGCCAGATGCATGGGGCCGGAGTCGTTGCTGATGACCACACGGGCCAGCGACAGCAGCGCCGCGAGTTCAGCAAAGGTGGTGGTGTTGAGAAAATCCGCCTGCCCCGGCGGCACGGGTCGGGGGCGTTCGTCTTCACCGGCCTGACCCGCCCAGGCCACGGCAAAACCTTTTTGCGACAGCATCTGTGACAGTTTCAGCCAATGGGCCAGCGGATAACGCTTGGGGTCATGGCTGGCCCCCAGTTGCAGCACCACCAGGGGCTGATCGACCAACTCACCCAAACGCTCCCGCACCAAGTCCAGCGCCTCTGGCGGCACCAACAAACCAAAATCAGCGGGCGTCAGTTTTTCGCGGGCCACCGCCACACCGGCCAGGGCGGCGTACTCCTCTGCCGCATGACCGGCGTGGGCCTGGGGCCTCAACGCAACCAGGGTGTTTCGCCAACCGGCTGCCAGCCACGGCGCGGCCAGCACACCGGTGGCGCTGCGGCGAAAATCCACCACCCGCACGGGTCGGAGCGCCCGCACCGGCGCCATTGCGCGCCACCAGTCCCAGGGGGTTTTGGGGCGATCCAGTCGCCATGTCTCAAGGCCGTCCGGCAAACCATCCACGGCTTCAAAAGCGCGGGGACCCAGCAGCAGCACCCCCCTGGCCTGCGGATGATTTTTCATCACGGCGCGCACGGCGGGCAGGCACAACAGCGCGTCCCCAATGTTGCTGGGGCCGATGAAAACCACCATCGGCGGCTTCACTCTTTTTGCCCCCACAACACATACAGCCCCAGGGTGGCCGCCATGGCCACGTTCAGCGGCAGCGCCGGGTTGACCCCCGGCAAACGCACCACCGTGCTGTTTTCCAGATTCACACCCTTCAGCCCCTGACCCTCGGCCCCCAGCAAAAGCGCCGCCTTGCCCGGTGTGGGCCGCAGTGGTTTTTCACCCTCTGGCGCAAGGGCCAGCACCGCTGTTCCATTTTTCGCAGCCGCTTCAAAAAAAGCGGCGGGGGGCACCTCCCAGGCCAGAGACAGATGGGGCAGCAGGCCCGCCGTGGCGCGGGTCACCTTGGGGGCGTAGGGGTCTGTGCAGCCCTTGAGCAACACCACGTGCCCCACACCAAAAGCCGCCGCCGAGCGCAGCAGCGTGCCCAGATTGCCGGGGTCCTGCACCCCGTACACCACCAGCAGACGATCCGGCCAGGGCGCAAAAGGAAATCCATTGACCGGCTCGCGGAACACCCCCAGCAGCTCAGGCCGGTGGCTGAGTGTGGCCAGACGCGACATGACGACCGAAGGCGTGACGTGAACGGTCACGGCGTCGGGCAGTTCGCCCGGTTGCCAGTTCACCCCCTCCAGCACCACCAGCCTGTCCACGACGGCCCCGCCCGCAATCATGGCCTCCACCGCCTTGCGGCCCTCCACCATAAAACGCCGTTCGCGCCGCCGCGTGGCGGGGTCCTTCAGGCGCACCAGCCGCCGCTGTGTGGTTTCGCCCATGCCTGCCTGCCAACGGATGGCCATGGCGAAAGGGTAGCGCCAATGGCGGAAGATGGAAGGACGTGCGGTCTCACGCCTGACGCGACAGCTCCACACCCTGCACGTTGGCCAGGGCATAGTCATAACTGCGGTCATCCCTAAACAGCATCAGGTCGCGGCCTTCTTCGTCAATCACGTGTTTGGCAAAGTAATGCAGTTTGTCGGGGTCGCCCTTGAGCAGATAGGCCGCCGTGTGCTGGGGCAACAGCTCCAGATCCACCGGGGCGTTGTATTCGTCCTGCAGGCGAAACTTGAGCACATCGAGCTGCAACGCCCCCACCACGCCCACAATGGGTTCGGGAGACTGGGCCGGTTCTGAAAACCGGCGGATCACGCCCTCTTGCGCGAGCTGTTCCATACCCGCCTGAAAGCGCTTGCGCGCCCCCGTGTCCCGCAGCACCACGCGGGCGAAGTGCTCCATCATGAAACGCGGCAGGGTGGGCACATCGGGCATTTTTCCCTCAAAGAGCACGTCTCCCACCGCCAGTTGGCCGGGGTTCACCAGGCCGATGATGTCGCCGGGATACGCCTCGTCAATCACCGTGCGTTCCTGACCAAAAAACTGGTGGGGATAGTTGAGTTTCAGGCTTTTGTTCAGGCGCTGGTGGGTCACCGTCATGCCGCGCTCAAAACGCCCGCTCAAAATGCGCACAAAGGCGATGCGGTCGCGGTGGGCGCTGTTCATGTTGGCCTGCACCTTGAACACCAGACCGCAAAAGGCGTCCCCCAGGTCTGCCGGTGCGGGGGCCAGGTCCACAAAGGTGTTCAGAAAATGCTCCACACCAAAATTGGTGACGGCGCTGCCGAAAAACACCGGCGTGATTTCCTGCCGCAGAAAAGCCCCGGTGTCGAACCGGGGCAACGCCCCCTCCACCAGTTCCAGTCCCTCCAGAAAAGCCTCGTAAACATCGCGCCCCGCCAGTTGGGCGATGGCTGCATCCTGCGGCCCCATCACCTCTTTGGGAGCCATGCGCGCCCCGTGCTCGGTGCGCGAAAACAGATGCACCTGTTTCGCGTCGCGCACATACACCCCGGCGAAATCCCGCCCGCTGCCCAGGGGCCAGGTGACAGGCACCGCCGTGATGCCCAGCACCTTTTCCAGTTCGTCCATCAGGTCAAAGGGGTCGCGGGCGGGCATGTCCATCTTGTTGAAAAAGCTGAGCACCGGCAGGCCCTTTTGCCGCGCCACGGCAAACAGCTTGCGGGTCTGGGCCTCGATGCCGTGGCCCGCGTCTATCACCATCACGGCGCTGTCGGCGGCGCAAAGGGCGCGGTAGGTGTCCTCGCTGAAATCCTGGTGGCCGGGGGTATCCAGCAGGTTCACCACCTTGCCCGCGTATTCAAACGTGAGCGCGGCGCTGGTAATGGAAATGCCGCGTTTCTTTTCCAGCTCCATCCAGTCGCTGGTGGCCGAGCGGGCCTGCTTGCGGGCCTTCACCGCGCCCGCCAGCTCGATGGCCCCGCCATAGAGCAGCAGTTTTTCGGTGAGGGTGGTTTTGCCTGCGTCGGGATGGCTGATGATGGCAAAGGTGCGCCTGCGCGCACGCTGGGCGCAAAGCCGATCTTTCTCTGCCAAAGACATGGCGGCTATCGTGGGGGCAGTGGGACTTAAGTCAAGCTGCGTTATGCTTGGTTACCATGTCGGTGATTTTCACCAAGGGTCCGGCGGGCGGCGCGCCCTCCCCCACCGAAGAACCATTGTATGAAGACCGCCAGGGTCAGGGACCCGGCGCAGTGGTGTTTCACCTCAGGGCCGAAGAAAAAGTGTTTCTCGAAAACTTTGGCCACCCCGACACACTCACCTACAAAAACCAGCAGGGCCTGCTGATGCCCTATCCACGCAAGCCGGGCGAAAGCAACGCCGACTATGGATCCCGCGCCGCCGCCACGGGACACGAGGCGCTGACACAAAGCCTGTTTGCCTGCCTGCGCGACAAGGGCCTGGGGGGGCCGGTGGTGTTTTTGTCCCGCGAGGAACAGGCCGAACTGGCGGACCTGGCCCAGGGCCGCGCCCTGCCCCCGGCGGCACGGTTGGCCAGTCTGGTGCAGTCGTATTACACCAACCCGCGTTTTCAGAACCGCGCCGCTGGCCTGGGGCTGACGCTGACGGAATACGGTATTCGCCGCCTGCTGGAGGAACACCAGCGCCCGGCGGTGCTGGGGCTTTACCGCCGCGTGATAAACGGGGGCTTTGACAATCTGCTCAGCCGCCAGACCCCCCAGTGGACCGAAACCGCCCACAGCCTTTGGGACAAACAGGAACCCCTGCTGCACTGGCAGGATGAAGAACACACCGCCCGCCACCAGCGCGACAAAATCCTCTATCAGTGCGACAAGGAACTGGACCAGTACACGCCGGTGATTCAGGAGGCCGCCCGCCACCACAC
>CAYJOG010000170.1:4288-6584 GCA_964371695.1 uncultured bacterium | reverse complement strand
AAATTGTTTTTTTACATTTTAAAAAAAAAACCCGCTGGATTCCCGCTTTCGCGGTAATGACGGCGGGTTGGCCAAGGTTTGGATATGAAGCCTCAGTTGAATGCTCTGCCATTTCCGAAAACGCTCTGAGGTCTGTGCGCGGTGGGGGCACCGCGCCTACTCCAAAATGGGTTGAGAAAGTCCAGGAGGGACTTTCTCGACAACCTGCTACGGCAACGGGGCGTAAGGCTCCACCACGTCTTCGCCCAGGCAGGCCTTGAGACACCGCAGCATTTCTTCCGCCGCCCAGGCGTCCATGGAATGCACCTGCCAGCGCGCCTGGCGCAGACGCGCGCGGTGGGCCGGGTCTTCGCACAGGGCGACCACTTCCTCCACCACTGTCATGCCGGTGTGGTGCGGATGCCCCAGGGCGTGATCCAGACACACCCGCACAAACACGTTGGCCCCATCGCGCAACAGCACCATGGCGCTGTGGGCGTCATAGGCGTGATCAATGCGATGGGTGGCCCCGTGCCGGGCCGCCAGCAGGCGGTGGCGGCTTGGCCGGTCATCCAGCACCAGCAGGCGGGGCAGACCACTCATACCGATTCCAATTCCAGACAGTGGGAATTGGAATCTTTTATTTGGCCTTGCCATTCGTCGTGAACGGCTGCGGCCCGGCGCGGCGCGGGCAAAGCCTGCTTGCGCCGCGAACATCGGCGGCACTTTACGGGCCTTGATGTTCGGGTCGAATTCATCCATGAATTCATACCAATTCTTTTCTCCCCTTCCTGGTTTCACCTTGCTTTCCTGTCAGCCAACCCTTCCGGCAATTTAATGCCGTCCCGGAATAGAATTGGTGTCACAGGTTAATACTTCACCATCCCTGAAAAATCCCTTGAGGATTCCTTGTCGCTGGCAAACAGATCCGACAGCGGCAGCTCCCACACCACGCTGCGGCTGTTGGGGCGGAACTTCGCATCGGTGGATTGGGGCGCGCCGGGCAGGTTTACGCGCACACGATAGTGACTGCTGGCGAAAAACATGGTCATCATGTTTCCGATGTCGCCAAAAGGCCCCAGCATGGCGGTGGGGTCCAGCGCGCCTTCACTCAGCGGCAGCTCTGCCGACGCCGAAACGTCGCTCCCCTCCCCTGCCCCGTCGCCGGGGGGCGGAAACAGGGGCGGCGGCGCACCGGGCGTGTGACCCATGCCGCCCATGAAGGGATTGTTCTTCATTTTTTCCTGCCAGCTTTTTTGCAGCTTTTTAAGCGGCAGACGAAAACGGAAGACACCCCCCTTCACCGAAAAATCGGCGCGGGGCATTTCCATGTCCATGGGGCCGCCCCCCATGCCGCCGCTCTGGCCCTGTTTTTGCGCGGCGTCCAGAAACTTTTTGCACACCGCCATGGTGGCGCAGGCGGCGGTGGTGTTCATGTGCAGCACACCCCGCTCCATCCACACCGCCGCGTTCACGTTTTTCAGCCCCTTGATTTTCTTCTCAAGAGATTTCACTTTTTTCAGATCTTTCTGAAGGGTTTTCGGGTCCAGTCCCTCCATGATGTCCATGGGCGGCGCTTCTGTTTTTTTCGCCCCCGGCTCGCCGCCGAACATGCCCCCCATCATGCCCAGCATCTTGGTCATGCCCAGTGTGAGATGACCGGAATACTCCACGCTGCCGTTTTTGGAAATCGTGAGTTCTTCCTCCACGTTGATGCAGCCGGTGAGGCCACACAGGCAGGCCAGCAGCACCACCAGCGAGGCTAGGCGGACAGGCGAAAAAGGCAGGGGTTTTGACATGGCCCCATCATCCTCTGACAGTCAGGCTGAGGCAAATGCTGCGGAGTTCAGACAGGGTGCTAACCAAGGGAGGGCGAGCAGGGGACCGGGAAGGAAAGAGGAAGGCGCCTGTTTTATGAAAAGACGGCGGGCTTGCCCGCCGCCGCCAAGGAGCGACGCGAAGCGTTGCGACCGCCGCCACAGGCGGCCCGGCTCAGGACGGGCTAACACCCTTTTTTTCAAAATGCCTGGCCGCTTCGTGGCGGTCGGCAAACTTTGTTTGCCTCCGTGGCGGGGGCGCTACCGCGTCCCGTCTCCTTGAATAATTTTTCCAGGACTCATTCATGGCATGTCTCTGCAAGTGGACACGCTGGCCTGTCAACTCACCGGCTTGAACAGTGGCTGACTGTCATACCAGCCGGGGTGGCGCAACCAGTCCGCCCCCCGGCGGGCCAGGGCGCACAACACCAGCCCCCCCCCCCCGCCCCCCCCCCAGTTGCCCCCCGCCACGCCCCCCACCCCCCGCAGCCCCCGGGTGG
>CAYJOG010000170.1:0-4278 GCA_964371695.1 uncultured bacterium | reverse complement strand
CACCACCGCCGTCAGCGCCGTGATGCTTTTGCCAAAGAGGCTTTTTTCCAGCAGCAGCGGGCGCAGCAGTTCGGTGCCGCTCACCGCCAGCATCACCCCCAGCAAACCCGCCGGAAAAACCGCGCACAGCGACATGAGCGTGCCGCCGAACACCGCCGCCAGCAGCATCTTCACGCCGCCCAGCATCATCACCGAGCCGCCCGTGCGCGCCCCAAACCGCCACTGGGCCGCCAGCCCCCCCGCGCCGTGGCACATGGGCATGGCCCCGAACGGCGCCGACAGCAGGTTCATCAGCCCCACGCTCACACCCACCTTGCGCAGCGGCGCGGCTTTGCCGGGGCAAAGGTCCATGGACAACGCACACACCGCCACCACCGAGTTGAGCAGCGTGAGGGGCATCTGGGGCAGCGCCGCCAACGTGAAGGCCCGTGGAAAATCCGCCACGCCCAACCCCACCCAATGGGGCCGCCAGCCCATCAGCCCCGGCGGCGCAAAACCCGCCGGTCGCCCCACCCGCACCAGGGCCACCGGCAGGCGTTTGAGCCAAAGCCCCAGCAACAACACCCCCAAGCCCACCAGCGCCAGCGGCGCGCCCAGCGCCCCTGCGCCGGGGGCCAGCGCCATCTGGAACGCCTTGACCAGCAGCGTAAGGCCCAGCCCGGCCTGCAACCCCCGTATGGCGGCGGCGGGCAGAAAACGCCCCAGTTTGTCCACCATGCCCGTGGCCGAGAGCAGCAGCACCACGGCGCTCACACACATGCCCGCAGCACGGATTTCACCCTCTGAAAGCCCCGCCACCAGCGCCACGGCGGCGATGGCCTTCATGGGCTGAATGGCCATGGGAATGCCAAACGTGAGGCCGGTGACGATGTTGAGCGCGCCCGCAAAAAACAGGGCGGCGGCAAAATCCAGGCCGTTCTTCTGGCTCATGGCCACCAGCAGCGGCAAAAATGTGCCCAGGTCTCCCAGTGCGCCCGAAAACTCCGCGAGGGAAAACCGCGCCTGCGACAGGTTGCCTCGCAGTGTGTTGCTGAAACCCGAAAGCGGATTCATGGAGCGCCTCCGGCGGTGGAAAACGCCCTGCCCGTCTGCGCCAGATCAGCCTGATGGTTCACGTTACGCAGCCCCCGGCCCGATTCATCCAGCGCCGTGGCTAGCCCCCAGTCCAGCACCACCACTTTTTCCAGCGCCGCCAACACGGATTTCAAGCTGGTGTGACCGGCTGGGTCCAGCGCCGCAAGCGCACTGCGGCGGTACACCCCCGGCAACGGACTGGGGCCGCCGGTTTCGTTTTCATACACACAGGCGTCGGCCTCGCCCATGTTTTCCAGCAGTGTGCCCAGCAGGGTGGGCGTGATCCACGGCATGTCGCAGGGGCATACCAGCAGGTGATCCGCCGTGAGTTGATGAGCCGCCCCCAGCAGGGCCGCCGCCGGGCCCTGATGGGGGATTTCATCGGCCAGCACCGAAAGGTCCAGAAAGTCGTAGGGTTCGGCGGCGTCCGCCAGCACCATCAAACGGGACTTGCCCAGCACCGCCGCCATCGCCAGCGCCACGCGGCTGGCCATGGGCACGCCGTTCACCTCGGCCAGGGCCTTGTTCACGCCAAACCGTGACGACTTGCCGCCCAACAACAACAAACCCAGGTCAGACATTTTTTGTTTCACCGACCCTTTCGGTCGAAAGAACCCCACCCCGGCTTGTTTTTTTATGGTTCGCCGGTTTCATCCTTGAAACCTTGCAAACGACGCCGCACGGTTCGGCCCAGCCCAATTGAATCTTTCCCGACCCGTCATTTGTCTGAGAGCCTGTTTCTAAATTGCGCCATGTGAAACATGGTGTAATAGAAACAAGCTCTTGCGGGCCACGGATGGCCCGCTTCGAAAGCCGAAGTGTTGAAAACACTGAGGTTTTTGCCCGCCAAGGAGGCTTTGCCTCCGCTGGCGGTAAGTTTATAAAGTCCAGGAGGGACTTTATAAACAGGCTCTGAGATGAAATGTTTTTTCTTTTCGCAGACCACTCCGAACCGGCGGCGGAAACGGCCATCCATGGCCTCTGGCGCTCTGATGCCGCACGAGCGCTCAAATGGCGGGTCAACCCACACCGATGATCAGACATGGCCGTGCTCCCCGTGATGGGCGTGATGGGTCTGCTCATGCACATGCCCCGGCCCGGCGTGTTCGCGGCAGAACACCCAGTCGCAGGTGCCGTCCTGGTAATACTCCTTTTTCCAGATCGGTGCGCGGCGCTTGAGTTCGTCCATGATGAACATGGCGGCCTCAAAAGCCTCGCCCCGGTGCGCCGAGGCCACGGCCACCACCACGGCGATGTCGCCAATGCGCAACTCGCCGTGGCGGTGCGACACCCGCACCGGCCCCAGGGGCCAGCGCTGGCGCGCCTCGGCCACGATGCGCTCAATCTCGGCCCGCGCCATGGGGGCGTAGGCTTCATATTCCAGACGCTTCACCGCCTTGCCCTGGTGGTGATCGCGCACGCGGCCCTCAAACACCACCACCGCGCCGCAGTCGCGCCGGGCGGCGGCCTGGGCCAGGTCGTGGCCTTCGAGCGGGTCGGTGGAAAAGGTCACCAGATCGGTCATCTCAGCCCCCCGCCACCGGCGGAATGAACGCCAGTTCGTCGCCTTCCTGCAAGGCATAAGACGCCTCGACATATTGCTCGCCCACCGCCAGCAGCGTAGAGGGCAGCAGCCCTTTTTCGGCGGGCAGGCGTTCGTTCAGAAAACGCTCAAAAAATGCACCGGCGGTTTCGCCGGGCAGGGCCTCGGCCTGAAGCCGGTTCACCCCCAGCTTTTCGCGGTAAACAGAAAACAGCAGACAGGTGATTTTCACGTGTGGCCTCCTTTCATGGGCACAAAGGGCACGGGTGTTCCGGCGGCGATTTCTCCGGCGGGGCCATCCAGCACCGCCAGCGCGTCGCACAGGGCAAAGGAGCGCAGCATGTGGGAGCCTTGCTGCGGCAGGGGCGACAACAGGGCCTGGCCGTTTTTTTGTGACGTGAGAGACACCCGCAAAAACTGCGTGCGGCCATCGGACTTTTTCACGGGCGCGGACAGCAGCGCGGTGTGTTCAAACTCAGGCGCGGCGGCAAAGCCCATCATCTTTTGCAGGGCGGGCAAAACGTAGACATAAAAAGCCGTGAGCGCCGAGGCGGGATTACCCGGCAGACCAAACACCAGCCGGTGACCCATCCGCCCAAACAGCAGGGGCTTGCCCGGCTTTTGACGCACACCGTGAAACACCGTTTCCAAACCCAGCTCCGTGAGGGTTTCGGCCACAAAATCGTGTGTGCCCACCGAGACGCCGCCGGTGAGCAGCAGCACATCGGCCTCTGCCATGGCAACCATCAGGGTCTGGCGCAGTTGCACGGGGTCGTCCTGGGCGTGGTGGTGGGCGGCCAACCCCGCACCGGCTTCTTCCAACGCCGCCCGCAGTGTCCACAGGTTGCTGTTGGGAATGGACGCCGGACCCAGATGGGCCAGTTCGGTTTTGACTTCATCGCCCGTCGTCACCAGCACCACGCGGGGGGCCGGATGCACGAACACCGCCTGCACCCCGCACTCAAACAACCAGCCCAGGGCCGCCGGGCCAAGCGCCGTGCCCACCGGCAGGGACTCCTGGCCGGTCTGGATCACCTCACCACCACGCCGCAGGTTCTCACCCGGCAGCACCGGGGCGCGCAGTTCAATGACCCCCTCCTTGAGCGAGACCAGTTCCTGTTTCACCACGGCGTCGGCGCCGTCCGGCACCGGCGCGCCGGTCATGATGCGCACCGCCTGACCCGGTGCCAGCGTGGCCGCCTCTTGCCCCGCGATGGTGTGGGCGCTGAGCGTTAGCGTCACGGGCTGGTCCGCTGTGGCGGCCAGCGTGTCGCCGCTCATCACGGCGTAACCATCCATGGCGGCGTTATCAAAGCGGGGCACCTTCAGCAGGGCCAGGGCCTGGGCCGCCAGCGTCAGCCCACGGGCCAGTTCCAGCGGTGTCTTTTGGGGCGACAGGGGCTGGGCAACGTTCAGCACCAGCTCGCGGGCCTCCTGCACCGACACCAGCCTGAGACTGGTTTTATGGGGCGCGGCGAGGTTCACGAACGCCAGCTTTCCAGCCCGGAAGGGCCACCATTCATGTCAGAAAAAAATGAGGATGGGGTTTGTTTTTTGACCAGACGGCGGGGGGGGGCCCCCCCCCCCCCCACCAAAACAAAAAAAAATAAAATGGGGGGGGGGGGGGCCCCCCCCCCCCCCCACAAAAAAAAAAAAAAAAA
>CAYJOG010000169.1:0-6672 GCA_964371695.1 uncultured bacterium | reverse complement strand
TTGTGACGCCTTCGGCGTTTTTTTGCTCCCGGCGGGACGCCGGGGCTACAAATAAAACCGACATAAATGGGCGGAATGAATGCCCACTATCATGGTCCCTCGCCCCACGGCGGCCCGTCATGTCTCCCTCTCCCGGCACACTGGATTTTGTTCAACGCCTGCGCAGCGACACCCGCGACCCGTTGTGCCTGCAATGCCTGTTTGAGGCGCTGAGAAAAATCGCCCCCGGCCTGAAGGCCGTCGGGTTCTGGGACGCCGGGGCGGAGGAGCGGCAGAAGCTCACGTTTCATCCGCGCCTGCCACCGGGCGACACCGATTTCATCGGCAATCTGGTGGCGGCCTCGCTGCCGTTTTTTTTGAGCGCACCCGACCCGGTGCTGCCCCTGCCCGAAGGCCGCGACGAAACGGTTTTCCGCCTGTCGCAGCCCGGCACGGGGCTGGCGGGTTTTCTGGTGCTGCGGGGCGAGGGGCTGACCTGGCTTTCGTCAGAGTCCCGCGCCCGGCAGGATCTTTTTTTGCTGGCGGGCCACTGGCACGATCACCTCAACCTCACCCGCGCCCAGCACAAGGCCCGCGAGGCCAGCACTCACCTCGGCATTTTTTATGAAATGGTGCGCCGCCTGGGGCAGTTGCGCGAAGAGAGCGAAATCCTTCAGGCGGCGGTGGATCACTTGGCGCGGCTCTTGAACCTGCGGGGCATTGTGGCGCGCATCGGCCCCCCCGGCGAGGCGCGCATGTTCCGCCCCATGGGGGCCACGCCCCATCCAGCGCTTTATGATCAACTGACTGCCTCGGGCGCGGTGACCCATCCGCTGGTTTATGGCGCGCTCATGGATCACCCCCTGGGGGGCGAGCACGGCTCGGTGTTTTTTGGCCCGCTGCTGGTGGGCGAACACTGGCGCGGCGTGCTGGAGGCGCCCTTTGAACCCCACGAAACCCTGAGCGCCGATCGTCAGGTGTTGTTGAATCTGGTGGCCAGCCAGGTGAGCCAGGCCCTGCTCACCGCCAGCCACACCCAGGCGCTGGAACGCGAAGGGCGGCATCTGCACGAGGCGAACTTTCGCCTGCAGCAGGTGCTCAGCGGCGTGCCCGTGGGGCTGGTGGTGGTGAGTGGGTCGGGCACCGTGCGTATGTTCAACGAAACCATGGCCATGCTGTGTCACTGCGAACTGGCCGAGGACGTGAACTATCACCGCTGCCTGCCCGAATCCTTTGCCCGCGAAATGGACCGCCTGTTTGACCAGAACGTGGACGAAGCGGCCACGGAATTTGTGTTCAAGGACCGTTCGCTGAAACTCACCGTGCGGGCCATGGGGGGCGGGGGTGACAGTCTGGTGGTGGTGCAGGATTTAAGCTCGCTCAAAGAGCTGGCCTCACTCAAGGAGCTGGACCGCATGAAAAGTGATTTTGTGAGCGCCGCCAGCCACGAACTGCGCACCCCGCTCACCTCGATTCAGGGTTTTGTGCAAACCCTGCTGGGGCCCAAGGGGGGCAAGTTCAGCACAGAGAAACGTCGGGAGTTTTACCGCATCATTCTGGAAGAAGCCGAGCGCCTGAAGCGGCTGATAGAAAACATGCTGGACGTGGCGCGCATTGAATCGGGCGCGGCCATGCGGGTGAGTTATGTGCGCCTCGAACTGTGGCCCTTTCTGGAAAAGCTGCTGCGCCTGCAAGCCGAGCGCGACGCCAGCCGCCGTTATGTGCTGGACACGGGGGCCAACCCCGTCACCGTGAAGGTGGACGACATGAAGCTCGACCATATCCTCACCAACCTGCTAGGCAACGCGGCGAAATATTCGCCGCCCGGCAGCATGGTGGTGCTGGGACTGCGCGACGAAGAAGACGGCGTGCTGCTGTGGGTGCAGGACAACGGCCCCGGCGTGCCGTCACAGGACGTGCCCAGCCTGTTCCAGCGGTTTTTTCGCGGCTCGCAGGAAGGTGCGGCCACGGCCACCGGCACGGGCCTGGGGTTGTATCTGGTGCGCCAGTTGGTGCAGGCCCACGGCGGCAGCATCTGGTATGAAGACGTCCCCGGCGGCGGCGCGAAGTTTGTGGTGCGCCTGCCCAAACCGGCGGCGGTGTAGGGAAAACCCTGCCCAACATTGGTGGCGCGAGTAGCCACAGGTGTCCCCACCTGTGGTCCCGCCTATCCCTTCAGCACGGGCACGGTGAACTCGGTCATGTCCTTGAACTGGTGGTAACGCTCCAGCAGGTCGCCGTGGGAGAGGTCCAGCAGCGCCTGGGTGCTGAACTGCGTGACCGTGAAAGACGCCATGACGTTGCCGATGACCACCGCCTGACGCAAAGCCGCCGCGTCTTCGTGGCCCCCCTGGCTCAACATGCCAATGAGTCCCCCCGCGAAACTGTCGCCCGCGCCGGTGGGGTCTTTCACCTCTTGCAGCGGATAGGCGGGCACCAGAAACAGGCTGTCCTCCTGCACCGTGAGCGAGCCGTGTTCGCCCTTTTTCACAAACACGGTTTTGGGGCCCAGACCCAACAACTGGCGTGCGCCCTCCAGCAGGTTGAACTGGCCGGTGAACTGGCGCAGCTCGGCGTCGTTCATCAGCACGGCGTCCACCCGTTTGATCACCTCGGTGAGGGCGTCTTTCTGCGACTCGATCCAGTAGTTCATCGTGTCCATCAGCACAAACACACCCCGGGGCAGGTTGTCCAGCACCTGCATCTGCACCGCCGGGGCCATGTTCGCCAAAAAGCAGTGGGTCACGCCCGCAAGGTCGGGCAGTTTGGGGCTGAACTCGCCAAACACGTTCAGCGCCGTTTCCAGCGAGTGGGCGGTGTTCAGGTCGTAGTCATAAAACCCGCGCCAGAAAAAAGTGTCGCCCTCGGCCACTTCCAGTCCCGACAGGTTGACGCCCCGGTCTTCCAGCGCCTGACGCAACGGCGCGGGATAATCCTGACCCACCACACCCACCAGTTTCACCTGGTTGAAAAACCGCGCCGCCAGCGAACTGAACACCGCCGAGCCGCCCTGCACGCGCTCCACTTCTCCAAAAGGGGTCTTGACGCTGTCCAGCGCCACCGAGCCGACAATCAGAACCGACATGTAGCCTCCTCGCCCAACGGGGCCGGGGAATTATAGAAGCCAACCCCATGCGTGTTCGGTTACTGTAGCCCCGGCGTCCCGCCGGGAGAAAAAAACCGCCGCAGGCGGCGCACAACAGATGTTTCTCTGGCAAATTAGGGTGAAACGACTGCAAGGTGCGCGCCTCTGGCGCGGCAGATACTCCCGGCGGGACGCCGGGGCTACGTTTCAAAACCCCTGCTATCCTTGTTCCGCCCCCATGCCGGTCAAAGCCCAGGAAGTCCCCCTGTTTCAGAACAACGTGTTGTGGATGCTGGCGGCGGGCGCGCTGGGCAGTGTGCTGGTGCTGGCGGTGCAGCAGACGATGGGCCAGGTCACCCTGCCCGCCCAGCTCACCCAGGCCCTGGTGGCCAGCGGGGCGTTTGAAGGCCCCATGGCCCGGCGACTGGCTTGGCTCATTCATTTTGGTGTGAGTTTTCAATACGCCACGCTTTACGCCATTCCCCTGCAACTGCCGCCGCTCGCGGGGCGTTACCAGAAACGCATGGTGCTGGGGGGCGTGCTGGCCCTGCTGCTGGGTGTGGGGGCGGCGGCCATCGCGCCCTGGGGCATGGGAGTGGTGGCGGCGCTTTTGTCGGGCAAGGGCCTGGGCCATGTGCGCCCGGCAGACATCGCCTTTGGGGCGGTGCTGGTTCCGCATCTTTTTCTCTTTGGCCTGTGCTGGTTGCTGATTGCGGTGGCCCCCACCGTGGTGCGGGGTCACCAGCAGGGCGAGGGCCTCACCGTGCGCACCACCTTTATCTGGGTGAGCGTGTTGTCGCTTTTGACCGTGGTGCTGCTGGGGCTGGTGTGGCCTGCGGCGTGGCTGGTGATGTTTCTGGTGCTGCCGGTGGTGCTGCTGGGGGTGTGGGACATGACACAGACCCACCACAGCATTCAGCGCAACTTTCCGGTGATCGGCCACCTGCGTTATCTGATGGAAGCGGTGCGCCCGGAGATACAGCAATATTTTGTGGAGTCGGACCTGAGCGGGCGGCCCTTCAGCCGCGATCACCGCTCGGTGGTTTATCAGCGCGCCAAGGGGGTGAACGACACCGAACCCTTTGGCACGCAGCGGGACCTTTACGCGCCGGGTTATCAGTGGATCAACCATTCCCTGCGGGCGCTCACCGTGCCGCACACGCCGCCCCGCGTGCTGTTTGGCGGCGACACCTGCGATCAACCTTACGCCGCCGCCATTCTGAACGTGAGCGCCATGAGTTATGGCGCGCTGAGCGAAAACGCCATTCAGGCGCTGAACGAAGGCGCCCGCCTGGGGGGCTTTGCCCACAACACCGGCGAAGGGGGCCTGAGTGCGCACCACCTGTAAAACGGAGGCGATCTCATCTGGCAGATCGGCACGGGTTATTTTGGCTGCCGCACGCCAGAGGGATGTTTCGACCCCGCCGCCTTTGCACAAAAAGCCCGCCAGCCCCAGGTCAAGATGATCGAAATCAAGCTGAGCCAGGGGGCCAAACCGGGACACGGCGGCATTTTGCCCGCCAAAAAAGTCACCGCCGAAATCGCCGCCATCCGGGGCGTGCCCCTGGGCCAGGACGTGCTCTCGCCCCCCACCCACAGCGCCTTTGGTTCACCATTGGAACTGATGGCTTTCATCAGCCAGTTGCGGCAAGAGAGCGGCGGCAAGCCGGTGGGTTTCAAATTGTGTCTGGGCCACCGGCGGGAGTTTCTCGCACTCATCAAGGCCATGCTGCAAACCGGCGAGCACCCGGATTTCATCACCGTGGACGGCGGCGAAGGCGGCACCGGGGCCGCGCCGCTGGAGTTCGCCAACAGCGTGGGCACACCGCTGGATGACGGCCTGGTGTTTGTACACAGCGCGCTGGTGGGCGCGGGGTTGCGCAAAAAAGTGCGGCTGATTGCGTCGGGCAAGGTGGTGACGGGTTTTCACCTCATCAACAAACTGGCCCTGGGGGCCGACACGGTGAACAGTGCGCGGGCCATGATGATGGCCCTGGGTTGCATTCAGGCCCGCAAGTGCAACACCAATGAATGTCCCGTGGGCGTGGCCACACAAAACCCCAGCCTGATGAAGGGTCTGGTGGTGGTGGACAAAGCCAGCCGCGTGGCCAGTTTTCAGCAAAAGACGGTGCATGCCGCCCTGGAAATTCTGGCGGCGGCGGGCCTCTCGCACCCCGGCGAACTCACACCGGCGCACCTGCACCGCCGCATTGGCCCGCTTCAGTCGCGCTCGCTGGATCAGCTTTATGACTTTTTGCCCCAGGGCGCGCTGCTTGGCCCGGTGGATGCGCTGCCCGAAAGTGTGCGTGAGGACTGGTCCAGAGCCAGTGCTGATGCGTTTTAACAAAAACCAATGAAACCTGCTTCTTCTGGTAGCCGACTTGGCTCCCCAGGCCCTAAACTGGCACAGGCGGCTATGGGCTGCGGGCAGACCATGGCGCAAACTCCCCAACAGATCCTGCTTGAACAACGTCTGCAAGAGGCGCTGTCGGCCCAGATGGAAAGCCTTTCGTTGTGGCTCAGGCACGAACTGCACGACCTGAACAACGCCCTGACGCCACTGTTGGCGGGGGCCGGCATGGCGGCCATGGACCCCAGCCTGCCCGCCGAACTCAAGCCCCTGCTCCGGGAAATGGAAACCGCCGCAGTCGAGGGCGCGCGTCTGGTGAAGCGCCTGCAGGCGGTGCTGCCCAAAGGGCCGCTCAGCGCCCAACCCGTGGCCCTGAACGACCTGCTGGCCCGTGTGCTGCAACGACTGGGGGGCGACGCCCGACGCGTGAGCGTGTCTGCCCCCAACGAAACCATCTGGCTGAAAGTGCAGAGTCTGGCGATGGAACAGACCCTGGAAACCCTGATACGTCAGGGGCTGGAAAGCCCCATCGGCGTGGTCACCATTCTGGCGGCGGCAAAAGACGACGGCGTATCCATCCTGCTGCGCTCCAACCTGCCCTCGGCCTGGGCCGAGGCCACCTCCCCCGCCCTCGAATACACCGACCTCTGGCCGCTGTTGCGGGCGCTGGCGACGCTCTCACCCGCCACGCTGATTGGCCCGGAGCAGGGCGCCGGTTTTTGCCAGATCACGCTTTGTCCGCCGCTGGCGTGATGTGGCACGGTTTTTGAAACTGGCCCTGGCCAGGAGAACTATCATGCACAACCTGTTGCCCATGACCGCACCCATGCCCCCACTGGTCAGTTCCCCTACCATCAATTTTGTTTTTGACGACGGGGACGCACCGCCGGAGATGGTGTGGTATGGCCGGAGTTTTCCCCGCACCAATCAGATTGAACTGAACCTGCCCCGCCTGATGGAAGCCGCCGGGCAAATGAAGGTGGACGCCGCCGCCCTGGTGTTGGCGGTGGGCCTGCACGAGCGCCTGCACCTGCGTTTTCCACAGGCCACCGAGCGGGATGTCCGCCGCCGCACGGTAGACGCCCTGAGCCAGATGGGCCAGCCCGCCGCCATCTCGGCCCTTTTGCAATTGATGGGGAAAAAAACCACACAGAGCGCCACCCCGGCGATGGATGGATTGGCGGCTGGGGGTTAGTGGTTCATCTGGTTATATATGGCGACGTAAATCATGCCGAATGCGGCTGGGGTCCCTCACCCG
>CAYJOG010000168.1:0-6678 GCA_964371695.1 uncultured bacterium | reverse complement strand
AGGGGGAGAGGGAAAGGAGGGCGGCTTTTCACGGCGCAAGCAGGCTGGCGAACGCCGCGACTTATGTCGTTGTGCATAAAAGTAAACAAAAAACGGACAAACCGGCTCTACAGAATCAGCATGGCGTCGCCGAATGAAAACAGCCGGTAGTTTTCGCCCACGGCTGTTTCATACACCGTGCGCCACTGGGGCAGCAGGCTGGCGAGCAGCACCAGCAGCGATGTGCCCGGCAGGTGAAAGTTGGTCATCAGCTTCACGCCGCAACGGGGCGGGTTTTGTGGCGTGAGATACAGGTTGGTCCAGCGGGTTCCGGCCAAAAAACGCCCGTCGTCAAAACAGCTTTCCAGCACCCGCAGGGCCGTGGTGCCCACCGCCAGAATGGGCCTGCCCTGAGTTCGCCAGCGGTTGAGCGTTGCCGCCGTGGCGGGTGAGAGCGCATACCACTCCCGGTGCATCACGTGCTGGCGGATGTCCTGATGCTGAATGGGCGCGAAGGTGCCATAACCCACCGCCAGCGTGACGCGGCAATGTTCATGGCCCGCCTGCTTCAGCTCGTGCAGCAGGTTTCTGCTCAGGTGCAGGCCAGCGGTGGGGGCGGCCACCGCCAGATTTTGCCGGGCGAAGGCTGTTTGATAACAGGCATATACCGACGGGTTATCGGGCATGTAAGGGGGCAGGGGAATGCTGCCGTGGCGCTTGAGCCAGGCCATGGGGTGGGGGCTGAGCAGTCGGATGGTGATGTGGTCTTCTGTTTTTTCCACCACCTCCAGAGCGGGTTTGCCGTTCAGCAGCAACACTTCACCCGGCTTGACCCGTCGGGCAGGCCTCAGCAGGGCGCGTGCCTGACCCAGGGCATTCGGGGCGTCCAGCAACAACACCTCCACCTCGCCGCCTGTGGCGCGGCGGGTGTGCAGTCGAGCCGGAAATACGCGGGCGTCGTTGAGCACCAGCAGCGTGTGGGGCGGCAACAGACGGGGCAGGTCGCACACATGGTGATGGGTCAACCGATTCCCCGGTTGCACCACCAGCAGGCGGGCGGCCTCTGGCGGACTCGCCGGGCTGTGGGCCACATGTTCCGGCGGATACTCAAATTGGTAATGGCCCAGTGAAAATGGTGATTCTTCAGTGGCCATGAATCAGCACGTCAAAACCCGCGCACCTGCCGCAGTTGCTCGCGGGCCAGTTCCGCCACCTCGCCGATGGGCATGATCTCCAGCACCCGGTTGAACATGGCGGCGGCCGCTTCGCTCTCGCCCAACTGGCGATAAAGCTGCCCCAACTGCAAAAAGGCGGGCAAAAAGAAATCGCTGCGGTCCAGCACCTTGAGATATAACGCCTTGGCTTCTTTCAGGCGCATGGCCTCGTGCAGGCGGCTGGCTTCTTCAAAGTCTTCCATCAGCTTGTTTTTCACTTCCACCTGAAACATGCGGCTGAGGCCCACCCCCGCCGCCACAGCCAAAAGCGGCGACACCAACAGCGCGCCGCCTCCCAGCACCGCCACGCTCGCGAGGGGCAGGTCCAGCAGTTCTTCGCCCTGATAACGCAGCTTGATGCGGGTCATGTTGCCCTGGCGCAGCACCTCGCGCACCAGCCGCCCCAGTTCCTTGCCGCTGGCCTGCACCCGCACCGCGCCAAAATCTTCCATGGCCTGACCGCCATTGCGGTACATCTGGCGGCTCAGGTCATAGTCGCGGCGTTTCTGGGGGTCGCTGAGCACGCGATAGGCCTCGTGTATGGCCCGGAAACGGTCTTCCTGGCCAGGGTTGTGGTCGGGGTGATATTGACGGGCCAGGTGCCGATAGGCGGTTTTCACCTCTTCGGCGGTGACCTTTTCACTGACTTGCAGGGCGGCGTAGAAATCGGGCAGAACCATGAGCCGGGAAGTATAACCTCAACTGTGTATCGCCCGGCCACCGGTGGCCATGGCGGCCTCTTTGAGTACTTCGCTCAGTGTGGGGTGGGCGTGACAGGTGAGAAAGAGGTCCTCGGCGGTGGCGTCAAAGGACATGGCCAGTGTGGCCTCGGCCATCAGGTCGCCCACCGCCGGGCCAAGGGCGTGTACCCCCAGGATCTTGTCTGTTTCCTTGTGGGACAACACCTTCACAAAGCCGTCGGTCTCTTTCATGCTCAGGGCGCGGCCATTGGCCATGAAGGGGAACTTGCCTTTGTTATAAGCCACGCCCGCTGCCTTGAGCTGTTCTTCGGTCTGTCCCACACAGGCCACCTCTGGCCACGTATATACAATGCCGGGAATGGCGTGGTAATCCACGTGGCCGTGGCCTTTGTGGATGATTTCCGCCACCGCCACGCCTTCGTCTTCGGCTTTGTGGGCCAGCATGGGGCCCCGGATGACGTCGCCGATGGCGTACACCCCCGGCTGGTTGGTGCGGAAGTGTTCATCCACTTCAATGCGCCCCTGGGTGTCCAGCTTCAGACCGGCTTTTTCGGCCTCAAGCCCCCCGGTGTGGGGGCGGCGGCCCGTGGCCACCAACACCTTGTCCGCTGGCAGGCTCTGTTCTGCGCCTGATTTGTCGGTGTAGGTGACGGTGGCTTTTTTGCCTTTCACCGTGACGCCAGACACCTTGGCGTTGAGCACAAACGTCAGGCCCTGTTTGGCGAACACCCGCTGGGCCGCCTGGGCCAGTTCGGTGTCAAAGCCGTTGAGAATCTGTGGCGCGTATTCCAGCAGCGTCACCTTGCTGCCCAGGCGCGACCACACCGACCCCATTTCCAGGCCAATCACCCCCGCGCCAATCACCACCAGTTCTTTGGGCACTTCGGTGAATGAAAGGGCCTCGGTGCTGGTGAGCACGGTTTTGCCGTCCAGGGCCACGCCGGGCAGAGAAGAAGGACTGGAGCCAGTGGCGATGACAATGTTTTTGGCGCGCACGGTCTGGGTTTTGCCGTCTGCGCCGGTCACGGTCACGCGGCTTTCGCCCGCCAGCGCCCCCAGGCCCTTGAGCCAGGTGACCTTGTTTTTCTTGAACAGGTATTCCACGCCGCTGGTGAGTTTCTTCACCGTGTTCTCTTTGTGGGCCAGCAGGGTGCTCAGGTTCAGCTTGACTTCGCCGGTTTCCACGCCCAGGTCTTTCAGGCCGTGTTTGGCTTCGGCGAATTTTTCGCTGGCGTACAGCAGGGCCTTGCTGGGAATACAGCCCACGTTCAGGCAGGTGCCCCCCAGCGTGTTCTCTTTTTCCACCACGGCGGTGTTCATTCCCAACTGCGCGGCCCGGATGGCCGCCACATAGCCCCCCGGACCCGCACCGATGATGAGTAGGTCGAAAGTTTCTTCGGCCATCGAAGACCTCCTGTTGCTTTTGCCCACAAGGGCCGGGGCAGTGTAACATCCGCCCCACGCCGTGACCTTCCTCGATCACCTCCTGCGATGGCTCAAGCGCCCCGAACCAGCGGGGCGGTCTGCCCCCATGAGCCTGAACAGTGTCGAGGACCTGGCCCGTGAAATGGCCGCTGGCCTGGGGGCGGCGGCGGGCAAACACGTGGTGCTGGTGGGCAGCGGCAGTCCGGCCCTGTTTGAGACATGGTGCGCCCTGGTGCGCCTGGGGGCGCTGCCTCTGGTGTTGCCGCCGGGCGTGCATGAGAAAGACTTCTGCGCCCTCATGAAATCGCTCCAGCCCGTGTGTCTGGTGCTGGAAAACGCCGCGTTGCTGGCCAAGGTGCTGGCCATGCCCGGCAGGCTCATGCCCCGCACCCTGGTGCTGGAGGGCTTGGTGGAAAGCGACGACGAGCGGGTGCTGAGCCGGACTGAACTCAAAGAGGTGGCCGGTGAGGTGTTGCAGGCCCTGGGCCGCACCCCGGCGTTTGGTGAGCCTTCTGAGGACACCGCCCTGCTGCTTTACACCAGCGCCGGGGCCACCCGCACCCCCCAGGTCCACAGCCTCACCCATCACGAGGCGGTGCAGCAGGCCATCATGGTGGCCGACCGCCTGCGCATCACCGAAGAAGATCGTGTGCTGGCCCTGGGGCCCTGGTGTCACCTGCCCACGTTGCTGTTCAAGGTGCTGATTCCCGTGGTGCAGGATTTGCAGGTGATTCTGGCCGCGCCGGGGGTGTCCCTGTCTTCGGCGGTGCGGCAGATGGCCCCCACCGTGGTTTATGGTCCGGCGGCGATATATCGGGATTTTTACAAGGAGGCCATGGAAACCCTGGAGGGCAATCCCCTGGTGCGTTCACTGGCCCGCTGGGCGGTGGACGTGGGTCTGTCGCAGGTGCGCCAGAAACAACAGGGAGAGGCCGCCAGCCCCTGGCAACAGGCCAAGGCCCGCGTGGCCGAGGCCGTGTATTACCGCCGCTGCCGCGACCTGTTGAGCGATGACCTGCGGGTGATGGTGTACAGCGATGAAGGGCTGCACCCCCTCTGCCGCCAGTGGTATCAGGCCCTGGGCCTGCCGCTGGTGGGGGTTATTACCTGGCCGAGGCGGGGGGCTTTCTGAGTCTGGAATCGGGCACGAGCCAGCCGGGGGCGGGGCTGCCCCTGCCGGGCAAACGCCTCACGCTCACCGAGGCGGGCTTTTTGTCGGTGGGTGAAGGCAAGGAAATGACGCTGACCGACGACCTGGGCGCGGTGGAGGAAGACGGACATGTGCGGGTGCTGGGCCACGCCCCCCCCGCCGCCATGGAAGACGTGAGCGCCCTGGACCTGCACCGCGCCCTGCAACTGGTGCAACTCAGCCCGCTGGTCAAAGAGGTGCACTGGCACGTGGGGGCCATCGGCACACCCACCCTGCTGGTGTTGCCCAGCACCCTGGCCAGCGAAATGGCCAGCCGCCTGAGCGCCCGCGAGGCCCACGCCCTGGTTGAGGAAGCCCTGCGCGAGGAACTCGAAGACAGCGGACTGCCCACGCCGCTGGTGGAGAGCCTGGGCGTGATGGTGGCCTGGAGCGCCCCCACCGGCCCGGTGGCCCTCACGCGCAAACCCACCTGCCGTCAGGACTCCGAGAATGGGTAAATCCCCCATCGTTCCCTCTCCCCTCATCTGGTAAGTGAAACCACCAAAAGGAAATCCACCCATGAATCCCCTCACCCCCGCCATCCACGACTGGATCAAAACCCATCAATCCATGGTGATTGCCGGCGACCTGCCCCAGGCCGGGGCCTATGCCGCCACCACCTGTTATGTGCCCGCGCCAGACGGCGGCATTTATTTCTTTGTGTTCAAGGACTCCGAAAAACACCATCTGGTGACGGGGGACAAACCCTTTTGCCTTGTGATTGACGAAGGTTTCCAGATCCCTTTTCAGGGGCTGGAACTGCGGGGTCTGGCCCGTGTGTTGGCGGGGGAAGAAGCCCAGGCGGCCCAGACGGCCCTGGCGGGAACGTTTCCCAAGCTGGGCAATGTGTGGGGGCACCCGGCGGTGCTGGTGTGCCACTTCGCACCCCAGCAGGCGCTGTGGCACGACTGGAACGTGAAGGTGGGCCACACGGAAACGTGGCTGGCTGAGAAGTAGGGCGTTGCGCCTTTGTTCACCATGCTAATATGACCCCTCTTCATGGTGGCGACGCAAAACAAGGACAACACGGGCGGCAAGCTGCGCGTGCTGGTGGTGGATGACAGCCGTTTCAGTCAGGTGACCACCAAGGACATGCTCACGCGCCACGGCATGGCGGTGAACACTGTCGCCAGCGGTGAGGACGCCCTGCAATACATCGAGGAAATGGGGCTGGTGGACGTGATTTTGTCCGACCTCGTGATGCCCGGCATCGACGGCCAGGAACTGTGCGCCAAGCTGCGGCAGATGTATCCCGATGAACCCCTGGGCCTGCTGCTCATCACCAGCAGCAGCGAGCTGGAACTCAAGCAGCGGGCCATCGCGGCGGGGGCCGATGATTTTCTGTCCAAGCCGTTTATTGCAGAAGAACTGATCCTGCGCACCACACTGTTGGGAGACCTTGTCCGCAGCCGCCGCGAGATGCACCGCCTGCAAGGGGCATTTGAAGAAGCCAAAACGCGGGTGGATCACCTGGAGCAGCAGATTGCCGTGACGCAACAACGCCTGAAAATGGCCACCAGCCGCGACGACATGACCGGCCTGCTGACACGCCAGGCTTTTTTCACCATGGCTGAGCGGGAGTTCAAGCGGGCCCGGCGGTATAAAAACAACCTGTGCCTGCTGGCGGTGGAGGTGGATCACCTGGCCACGATTTCTGACAGTTACGGCTTCAAGGCGCTGGACGTGGTGTTTGGGGCGCTGGGCAAAATCGTGCAGGCGTCTATCCGCGACGTGGACATGGCCGGGCGGTTTGGTCTGGACAGCGTGGGGGTGTTGCTGCCCGAAACACCGGTGGAAAACGCCCAGGTGGTGGCGGGTCGCATGTTGGAGAGGACCCGTGAGCAGAGCCTGAAGGTGGAGGAACACGAACTGCGCATCACCTTTTGCATCGGCTTGGCCGGGGCGGCGGGGTTGAACACCCATGATGAATTGCTGCGCAAGTCTCAGCGGGCCCTGTTGCAGGCCAAGGACATGGGGCCGGGCAATATCGTGACGCTTTAGAGCATTTTCGGAGTAGACGTGGACGCAATAAGAGCTTTTTTTCTTGCCCTCTCCCTGAGGGAGAGGGCAGCCGAAGGTTGAGCGAAGCGAAATCTGAGGCGGGTGAGGGGGAAAGAGAACTTTTGAAAAAAGTCTGATTCTTTCTGCCCAGCCTGTTCCCCCGCCCCCC
>CAYJOG010000167.1:0-6687 GCA_964371695.1 uncultured bacterium | reverse complement strand
GAAGCAAAAAGGCCACACCTTTTTCTGTTTTCTTTCAGTGGGGCGGGCGTCCTCGCCCGCCATTTAAATAAATATGGTTTTTTGTCCATTTTTTCTGGCGGGCGGGACGCCCACCCCACTGCCAACCGGCAAAAAAAACACGGGGCGGGTCACGCCCCACCCAATCTGACAAAAACCACCTGCGAGAGTTCGAACGTCAGGCTGGGGGCATCCGGGCTTTGCGACAAATCCGACAGTTCCTGTTCCAGCCGCGCCAGTGTTTCACCCGTGGCCACGTCGCGGGCGCTGTCTTTCCATGCGGCGAAATTCATGGCGAAAAGTTCCGCCGACACGGGGGCATCCACCGCCACGGACGTGCGCCGACAAGCGGGCGGCGCGGCCCCTTCCGGCGTCAGTCCCTCCAGAAAACCCCCCAGATACAACGACTGCCCCCGGCGGGACATGACCTGGCCGATGGTGTTCATATAAAGGGCAAAAGTGGGGTTTTGTGTGTGAATGGCGAAGTTTTCCTCCAGCAGCAGCAGGCCGCCGGGTTGGAGGCTCCGCAGCCACCGCCCCAGCACCGCCGCCGGGCCGGGCAGGTGCGCCAGCAGATAACGGGCATACAACACGTCCGCGCCGACCACGGGCAGCGGCAGGGCGGCGTCGGCCAGGGCAAACTGGCAGCGGCGATATTTGGAAAGCGCCCGCTCCAGAAAAGGTGCGCTTGTGTCCAGCCCAAGGGTTTCTGCAGGTTGCAGCGTGCGGCGCAAAAGCTCGGTGGTGTGTCCCACGCCGCAGCCCAGGTCCACCCCAAGCGCGCCACACCGGGGGCCACACTGCAACAGAAACTGACGCGAACTGGCGGCGAACACCTCGTGCAGCTTGGCCAGACGGCGGGCGGCCAGATTGTGATCCCCAAACAGATAATCCGGCCGCACCAGTGAAAAACGCGATTTCATGCCAGGGCAATCCTAGAACTTATCTCATAAATCCCTCCGTGGATTTATTCAACCCGCGCCCCGGCGGCCACAGCCGTTACAATCCCCGCCATGTCTGAACTCGCCAACAAACGTCTTGCCCTGGTGGGCGTAGGGGGCTGGGGCGGCAACATCGCCGCCGCCGCCGCCAAGCTCAAAAACGCCACTGTCGCCTGGGTGGTAGACCGCGACGAAAAACGCCAGAGCGCCCAGCGGGGGCGGTTCAAGGACGCCCGTTTCACCGGCGACCTCGCCGAGGCCCTGGCCGACAACACGCTCGACGCCGTGCTCATCGCCACCCCCAGCCCCACCCACGAGGCCCTGGGCCTGTCAGCCCTGGCGGCGGGCAAGGACGTGTACGTGGAAAAACCCATGGCGCTCACAACGGCAGGGGCGGAAAAAATGGTGCAGGCCGCACGGGCCGGGGGCCGTGTGCTGATGGTGGGCCACCTGCTGAAATATCACCCCGCGCTTGCCTTCATCAAAAAAATCATTGATGAGGGAACCCTGGGCGACGTGCTCTATATGTATAACCAGCGGGTGAACCTGGGGGTGATCCGCACCGAAGAAAACGCCCTGTGGAGCCTAGCCCCCCACGACATCAGCGTGGTGCTGTGGCTGTTTGGCGAAACCCCTTGCCGCGTGAGCGCCACGGGCCACGCCTATCTGCAACCGGGCATTGAAGACGTGGTGTTTTCGTCGCTCACTTTTCCCAGCGGGCGCATGGCCCATATTCAGGTGAGCTGGCTGGACCCTCACAAAGAGCGCCGCATGACCATCGTGGGGCCCAAGGCCATGGTGCATTTCGACGACATGTCCGGCGGCGAAAAGGTGCGGCTCTATCACAAGGGCGTGGACATCCGCGAGATGCCCGGCGCCACCGGCGTGATGGAAGGCATGAGCATCCGCTCCGGCGACATCGTGATTCCCAAAACCCCCGGCGGCGAGCCGCTGCTGATTGAGCTGCAACATTTTGTAGACCGCCTGCACGACCGCGCCGCGCCCTTGTCAGACGGCGTGGACGGCCTGAACGTGGTGCGGATTCTGGAGGCCCTCAGCCTCAGCCTGAAACAGAACGGCCAGCCGGTGGACCTGGGGTGAGGGTCTTTCCAGACATTTTTATTTCCTCCAAAGCCTTGATTGCTTTCGTCATTGGCACTAGAATACGTTTATCGTGGAGACGCTGAGCGGGACCATAGATTGGCAGATTCTTGACAAATCCAACGATCAAGAATTGTTTCTGGAGCTGGAGGTAAATGGACAGCACCACGCCCGAGCATATATTGGCCATGATGAATTACAGACGCTTCCTGAAAAACTAAATGCGTCCCGGGAAATTTTAACAAATGACCTGGCAGAGGCCCTGGAAGCGTCTCTTATAAAGCCAGTTACATCTGACGTTAAACGTGTTGTGCCTGACGTTACAGAGCCGAATTTATATTACGGTCTTTGTCTTGCCCAGGTCGGAAATTCCATAAAGGGACGCCTGATTTGGTATGATTTCGCAAGATCTGAAACTGGCCCCGATGATGCGCCAGCCGTCGCACGAAACTTATTGAGACTGGAAGCACACAAGATGCGGAATCAGCAAGAGAGATGAACTTGTTTACATGACTCCCTTATTGATTATCGACACCAACTTTTTAGTGGATCTTTGGCTTGGAAGGGATGACCGACGAACTGGCGGCCAGTCGGCGGCTGGAGATTTGCTTGCATTGGCAGAGCAAGGCCTTGTCGAGATAATTCTCTTCGACTTCGTTCTTTCAGAATTTGAAGGGACATCAAAAAAATATATTCCAAAATTGCGTTCAAATCTAGTCTCTCTGTGCTCAAAAGACGGTGCTTCAAAAGAGCTTAAGCGAATCTCTGTAAACCTCAGAGAAGGCGCGGAATATCCCAGTTTTGCAGCCATCGGAGATCAAATACAGGAACTCACAAAATTAGCCGAAAACAATTTGTCCATTTTGGAGTATAACCGTTCAACACTCATCGACAAACTCAAAACAAACCAAGTGCGTGGCATCCGCAGAATCCAAGAAAGTCTCGAAATAAACCATGCTGGCATGGTCAGATATCGGCGCGGAGATCCGCCAGACAGTCCTGACAAGGGCATGAAAGACTGCATTATCTTTGAATATCTTATCGCTTTTGGAAAGACAAATTTAGAATGGGCAAATCCCGCCCAAAAATTGTATTTTTTGACAAAAGATGGGGACTTTGATCATGACTGCCTGGACAAGGAACTCGCGGCTTTCGGAATCTTCAGGCGCAATGATTTTGACCGTCTTCACTATGAAATTAAGGGCCTCCCCTAAAAGGTGGACTCAGATGAGTGACTATTTCGTGCATGAGTCCAGTTATGTGGATGAAGGGGCCGTGATTGGCAAGGGCACCAAGATATGGCACTTCTGCCACGTGTTGCCGGGTGCGGTGATCGGCGAGCGGTGCAGCCTGGGCCAGAACGTGGTGGTGGGCGGCGCGGTGCGCATCGGCAACGGCGTGAAGATTCAGAACAACGTGAGCGTGTACGACGCCGTGGTGGTGGAAGACGACGCCTTTCTCGGCCCCAGCTGCGTGTTCACCAATGTGTACAACCCCCGCAGCGCCGTGGTGCGCAAAAACGAATATCGCCCCACGGTGGTGGGGCGCGGGGCCACGCTGGGGGCCAACTGCACCATCGTGTGCGGCGTTTCACTGGGGGCGTTCTGTTTTATTGGCGCGGGCGCGGTGGTGAACCGCGACGTGCCCGACTTTGCCCTGATGGTGGGCAACCCGGCCCGGCAGATTGGCTGGATGAGCCGCACCGGCGAACGCCTGCACTTCGACGCCAGCGGCCACGCCCACGAAGGCGACGACCACTATGTGCTGCAGGATGGCCGGGTGAGGCTGGAGAGCTGAAGGCAAAAACCCTTGATTTTCTTGTGGGTTGTGCGCGGTGGGGACACCGCGCCTACTCCAAAAAATGGACTGGAAATCTTGGTATCAATAAAACTCTTTTTTCAGCACGCACAAAAAGGGCAGGTTGCGGTAGTGCTGGTTCACGTCCATGCCATAACCCACCACAAAGGTGTCATCAATCACAAAGCCGTTATAGGCGCGGGGCACGTCCACTTCGCGGCGGTGGGGGCGGTCCAGCAGCGTGGCCACGTTCAGGCTGGCGGGGTTGCGGCGGCTCAGAATGTCCAGCAGGTAACTGAGCGAATTGCCCGTGTCGATGATGTCCTCGACGATGAGCACGTGTTTGCTCTCGATGCTTTCGTCCAGGTCTTTGTAAATGCGCACCACGGCGCTGCGCTTGGTGGTGGTGTCATAACTGCCCACGGCGATGAAATCCAGCGTGAGGGGGCGGCTGATGTGGCGCAGCAGGTCCGCCAGAAAAGTCTGGGCCCCTTTCAGCACCCCCACCACGGTTATCTCGCGCCCGGCGTAATCGTGGCTGATTTCCTGGCCCATTTCGGCCACGCGGGTCTGGAGCTGTTCGGCGGTGAACACCACGTGATCCACCATGGGATAGGCGGCGGGGTCGTCGCGGTTTTCGTAAGAGGGCCAGAATTCGCTCATGGGAGGCTCCGTGGGATTAATTTTCCAACAATTTCACATGGCCGGGTTTGACCACGGCGTGGACCACCGGCGCGCCGCCCGCAGCGCTCACGGCCACGGCGGCCTGGCCGCTTTCAGACGGCGACAGCTTAATCTCAAAATCCGCCACGCCCAACCGCTCCAGGGCCTCGGCGGGGCCCCAGGCCCGCACCCGCACGGTGGCGGGGCGCGTGGGGCCAAAGGTGTGGGGCACGGGCACCTCCAGCTCGCGGCTGGGATAAAGCGGCTCCAGACTCACCGACACGCTCACCACCGGCCCCGGCAGCACACTCACGCCGGGGGGCAGGTCCAGGGCGGCGGCCATGGTGAAATCCTCCCGCCTGCCCCCAAGGTCCACGGGCCGCGTATTGACAAAGCTCAACCCCTTCAGAGACAGCGCCGGGCCAGAGAGCCGCACCATCTGGGGGGTGCTTTTCAGCCCCGCCAGCCGCCAGCCCGCCGGGGGCTGGCCCTGGGTGATGACCGACACCGGGGCCTCGCGCAGGGCCTGACGGGGAATGAGTTGCGAGCTGAGCCACACGGTGGCCGGCACGAGCACCACACGGCCCGCCTGCTGGGGCGAGAGGCCCACCAGCCTGGGGCTGAGGGGCATGTGGGGGGTTTGTTCCAGCCGGGATTTATCCGCCGTCAGACGGACGGACTGGATTCTGTTCACCAGCGTGGCGGGGCCGGTGACGGTGACCTGCGAGGGACTCAGCGCCGCGCCGCCCAGTTCATAAACCCGGCTCAGGCGGCCCTTGAAAACCAGTTGCACGGCCAGTTCGCGCCGCGCCAGCCTGTCCACCTTCACCAGCACCGTGTCGGGGGCCACCCGCACGATGCGCGAAAAAGGGGCCTGGGCCATCACCGGCAGCCGCGCCCATTCGCCGGGGTGACGCAGCAGGCGGGCGTCGGCCCACACCACCACGTCTTCGGCCTTCAGCCGCCGGGCCACGCGGCCCTTGGTGTTAAAACTCACCTCCACCTGGGGGTTGGCCTCGCCCGACACCGTCAGGCCCGCCGCCAGACCCCGCACCGCCACGGTGCGGCTCAGCGTGCGGTTCACGTCGCTGTCCACCTCCACCGCCACGTACATCCAGAACCCCAGCGCCAGCAACACGCTCACCAGCTTCAGCGGAAAGTTGTAGGTGATCCACTTCATGTCACCACCTCTTTGAACCTGTTTATATACACAGCGACATAAATAAAGTGACATCCATGTCTGGACAGCAGCGTTGAGGGTTGATTAACAGGGTGTTGATAAACACCCTGAAAATCCATGGATGGATTTTTCCGCTTGCAGGGGTTCCAAAAACCCCTGCAAAAGCGCCATTTTGCGAGAGCTTTGCTTGAGCAAAATGGGTTGAGAAAGGCCAGGAGGGACTTTCTCAACACCCTGTTAAGCTGTTCGTATGAAAATCACCTCCCTTGAGTTCTGGCTGGTGAAAATGCCGCTTCAGCAGAATGAAGCCGGTTTTTTTGCCGTGCCCGCCCGGTTTTATCCCTCGTGGATTCCCGGTTATCCCCAGACCCACATGAGTTTTTATCTGGTGCGGCTGAAAACCGACAGCGGCCTGGAGGGCGTGTCCGCCATGAACTCCATTGGCGCAGAACGCGCCAGCATGGCCAAGATGGTGGCCCCCTATCTGATTGGCCTGAACCCGCTGGACATGGGCATGGTGAACCAGCGGATTCAGGAGATGAGTTATATCGGCCTGCGCAACGGCTGGATGGACGCGGCCTTTTGGGACATCGCGGGCAAGGCCATGGGCAAACCGGTGTGGATGCTGCTGGGCGGCGAGGGCGGCAAGGTGACCGCTTATTGCAGCACCGGCACCCCCCACGAGCCGGTGGAAAACGCCCGCATCATCGGCGAGCGCCGGGCCCAGGGGTTCAAAGCGCTGAAACTGCGGGTGAAGGACACCAATCTGGACGCCATGTGCGCCCAGGTGGAGTCGGCCCGAAAGGCGGCGGGAGACGATTACCCCCTGATGGTGGACGCCAACCAGGGCTGGCCCGTTTCCATCGTGTCGCCCAACCCCCACTGGAACCTGGACCTGGCCACGCGTTTTGCCCAGAAGATGGAGGACTACAACATCACCTGGTTGGAGGAACCCCTGAACCGGGGCGACGTGCCGGGGCTTCAGGC
>CAYJOG010000166.1:0-6701 GCA_964371695.1 uncultured bacterium | reverse complement strand
GCCCAGCCGGTTTTCGCCGGTGGGGCCCCAGTTGCATATCCGCCCCGGCCCCAGGGTGACACCATGAAAAACATCGCCCTGCCTTCGTGGTTTGACAGGCTGGTGCCCCGGCCCGTGCGTAACTTCCGGCGGCTGATGGTGGTGGGCTGGGTGTTGGCCAAAAACATGATGGCCTACACGCTGGATTACTGGGAGCTGAACAAGTTTCTGCCGGGCCGCGTGCGGCGCGATCTGGAGACCACCGGCCACCGCCAGCCGGTGGCGGCGTTAATCCGCAAGAGTGTCGAAGAACTCGGCCCCACCTATGTCAAGGCCGCCCAGGTGCTCAGCACCCGGCCAGACATCCTGCCCCGCGAGGTGTTGTCGGAACTGAAAAAATTGCAGGACACCGTTTCGCCGTTTCCCTTCGCACAAATCGAGGCCATCATCCAGCGCGAAATGGGCAAGCCGCTGGAGGAGATTTTTGAAACCTTCGAGGAACGCCCGCTCGCGAGCGCCAGCATCGGTCAGGTACACCGCAGCGGCAACGACGTGGTGGTGAAGGTGCAGCGGCCGGGCATAAGGGTGATGATCGAAAGCGACGTGGACATCATGCGCCGCCTGTGCCAGCGGCTGGAGCGTTATTTTGAATGGGCGCGGCGTTATAACCTGGTGGAGCGCGTGGAGGAGTTCGACGCAGTGATCCGCAACGAGATGGATTACACCTACGAAGCCCAGAACGCCGACCGGTTTCGCAAGAATTTTGAAAACGAACCGCGCATTCACATCCCCCAGATTTATTGGGATTACACCACCCCCCGCGTGCTCACCATGGAGCGCATCACGGGCATCCGGCTCAACGACATTGATCGCCTCAAAAGCCAGGATTACAACCTCTCCGAACTCGCAGAAATCATCGGCGACAGTTACATCAAGCAGATTCTCATCGACGGGTTTTTTCACGCCGACCCGCACCCCGGCAACATTTTTGTGGTGGGCCACGGGCGTGTCGCGCTGATTGATTTTGGCATGGTGGGCATTGTGGACAACGCCATGCGCAAGGCCATGGCCCGCTATTTCACCGCCATCGTGAACAAAGACGCCCAGACTTTTGTGGAAGTGCTGGATGAAATCACCACCATCCACCCCGACACCGACCGCGAAAAACTCGCCCGCGAAGTGGGCAAGATCATCATGCGCTTCAGCGGCCAGAAACTGGGACAGATTCGCCTGGACCTGTTGATTCCCGAACTCATGGACCTGAGCTTTCGGTATCAGGTGACGCTGCCGGGCGAGTTTGCGGTGATGGACAAGACGCTGATCACACTGGAAGGCCTGGGCCGGTTGCTGGACCCGGCCTTTGACCTGATGACCGTGGCCCAGCCGGCGGCCCGCATGTTGCTGCGGCGCGAACTGGGGGGTGAGGACATGCGGGGCATGGGGGCGCGCCTGCTGGTGGAAAGCCGGGATTTTTTGATGGAAATGCCGCGCCTGACCCACAAGCTGCTCCGGGAACTGGGCAAGGGGCATCTGGTGGTGGGGGTGCGCGACACCGAGGCCATGACGCGGCTGGAAAAACAGATGCGCGTGCAGAGCCACCTGCTCAACCGCCTGGGATTTCTGCTGGGGGCGCTGGGGGTGGGGGCGGTGGTGCTGCTGTCGCTGGATCAACCCAAATGGTTTTTCAGCTTTCAATACGGCCACCTGATTTTTGGCGGCCTGTTGTTGTTGTGGGGCACGAGCCTGCTCCGGGCGCGGCGTTTCTGGAGCCGGTGATGGGGCCAGTACGCTGCACCAGAATCGGCTTGATGTTCTGGCTACTGGCGGGTCTTTCGGGTTGCGGCGTTCTCTCTGCCCAAGAGCTGGATCCAAAAGTTGATCGCCTCTGCGCGCATAGCGACGCGCCGGAAAAAGTGCCCGACAAAATTCACCCCGACTGCCAGATAGAAACCGGCAGCGCGGCCAGGGATGCGGCGGCGGCCTCTGCCGAACCTCTCACGGTGGTGGCCTGGAATATCGAGCGGGGCATGAAGCTGAAGGAGCAGATCCAATTGCTCCAGACACAGCCGCCCTTCAGTCAGGCCCAGGTGATTTTGCTGGGTGAGGCCGACCGGGGCTGTTCGCGCACCGGTTATGTACACGTGGCGCGGGAAATGGCCAGGGCGCTGAACATGCACTGGGCTTTTGCCGTGGAATATGTGGAGCTGCCCCGGCCGCCCCGCAAGGCGGTGAACGACATTTCTTCTCCCTGCGAACACGGCAACGCGGTGCTCAGCCGGTTCCCCATCTCCGGCGCACGGCAACTGCGCCATGCCAAGGCCAACGACTGGTTTCATCATTCCACCGAGCCGCGCCTGGGGGGCAACGTGGTGGTGGCGGCGGACCTGAAAACCCCCAAGGGGCCGCTGCGGGTTTACGCCGTGCATTTCGAGAGCGACGCCAAACACGAACCCCTGCGTCAGGCCCAGGCCATGGAGGTGGTGGCCGACGCCGCCAGCATCGCCGGCCCCGTGGTGGTGGGGGGCGACATGAACACGTTGTATATGGTGATGGACGTGATGAGCAAGTCTCGTCGCGACACCACCGTGCCGGTTTTTCTGGGGGCCGGCTTTGCCGACGCCCACGCCGCACTGGCCAAAAACAAACGGGGCACCACCAACCGGGCCTATGGCGTGCGTGGTGTGATTGACCTCATTTTTATGAAGCACCTGAGCGTGGTAGAGAGCGGCGTTTGTCCGCCCCAGTGGTGCGAGGCGCTGAGTGATCACTTGGCCGTGTGGACACAACTGGCGTGGCCGCCGTGAGACGGGTCGCGCCTGTGTGGGTGTGGCTGGGGGTTTGTTGTGTTTTGGGGTTGTGTGTGGCGGGGCGGGCGCAGGCGGCGGACTGGTCGCGTCTGGCGAAAAAGGTGTCGCCCGCCGTGGTCACGCTGGTGACCTTTGACGCCGCCGGTGCGCAGATGGGGCAGGGGACAGGATTTTTTGTCAACCGCCATGGCGACGTGCTCACCAACCTGCACGTGCTGGAGGGTGTGCATCACGCCCGGCTCATCACCAGCACTGGCAAAACCGCCAACCTCACGGGCCTGAAGGGTCTGGACGAATCACGGGACATCGCCTTGGCGGCGACGGATGTTTCGGCCACGGTGTGGCTGAAGGTGGCCCGCAAGCCACCCGACCCCGGTGAGCCGGTGGTGGTGGTGGGCAGCCCCAGGGGTTATGCCCACACGGTGAGCGACGGCATTGTCTCGGCGCTCAGGCAGTTGCCCGGTGTGGGGCAGGTGGTGCAGATCACCGCGCCCATTTCTCCGGGTTCCAGCGGCAGCCCGGTGCTCAACCGCCGGGCCGATGTGCTGGGCGTGGCCACGCTGGTGCAGGAGGGCGGGCAGAACCTCAACTTCGCCATTCCTCTGGTGAACCTGCCCCGGCGTGATGGAGCGGTCGCCGGGGCCCTGGCCCCCTGGCCCGGTCAGTCCCGGCCCGGCGCAGCAGATACGGCAGACGGTTTGTATCAGCAGGGGATTTCGCTCTTGCCCGAACAACTGGTGCCCACCACCGACAAAAACCGCAAGCGGGCTGCTCTGGCCCGGCCGTTTTTTGAGGCGGCGCTGAAAAAAGACCCCGCCCACGTGGCAGCGCTGATACAACTGGGGCGGTGTCTGGTTTTTGCGCAGGATTTTGCCGGTGCGGCGGCCCTGTTCGGCAGGGCGGCGGCGCTGGCCCCCAAAAATCCCCGCGTGTTTTTTTCGTGGGCCATGGCGTTGCAGGGCCTGGGTCAGAACGACGAAGCGTTTGAAAAACTCAAAACCACCGCAGCGCTGGACCCCGCCCACGGCTGGGCTTTTTATCATCTGGCCAATCATTTTCTGAGCCGCGAGCTTTATGCCGAGAGCCTCGCCGCGCTGCAAAGTGCCCTGGCCCACCGGCCCGACACACTGTTTCCTGCCGTGATTCACCTCATGTTCTGCAAAAGTCTGCTGGGGCTGAACCGCCTGGCCGAGGCCGGGGAAAACTGTCAGCGCGCCGCAGAGCTGGAACCCACCAGCGCCGTGCCAGTGCATCATCTTGCGGTGGTGTGGCTGGCCCAGGGCAAACGGGCCGAGGCGCTGAAAACCCTCACCCGCCTGATGGAGTGGGACACGGCCCTGGCGGCGGATTTGTCAAAGCGCTTGTTCCCGCCCGTTGTTGTGGGGGAGTGAGGTTGCGCGGCTGTCAGCGGTGGGGACACCCTTCGCAGTAGCCACGGGCGTCCCGCCTGTGGCAGAAAAACAAAGGTGAAACAACCTCTTTTTTTCAAGCAGGCAAGATGCCTGCTCCACCAAAAGAAAAAGGAATATCTCTTTTGTTTCGACTGGATTCCCGCTTTCGCGGTAATGACGGCAGAAGCAGTGAGTTTTTGTCTTTTTCCGGCTTCCTGCCACCAACGCCCGCTTACCCTCTTCCAACTTCCTCCTGACTTTATTCCATCCGGTTGTCACACATTGCCTCACCCTCTTGACACACACTTTCTGGCGTGTTACATTCGCCTCGGACGTGAGACAAGCGTCACACCAATCAACAGGAGGAGCCAAGCCATGAGCACGCTTCTTGAGAACGCCAAACAAAATCTGAACCTGGAGGAGACCGTTGAGAAATCCCGCCAGCGTGTGCGGGAAATTCTGGACGAACTGACCCAGCAGGTGGACAAAGTGGTGGAAAAGCACGAAGAAATCACCGCCGACCTGAACGAGCGCCTGAAAGACGTGGAAATGGGCGAACGCATGAGCAAGCTGTTTGAAGACGTGCTGGAAGCCCAGACCAAGCTGGGCGGCAACATTGCCGAGGCCATCAAAGACCTCGTGAGCCGCATTCTGGACGTGCTGCCCGAAGCCGACGTGGTGGTGGTGGAAACCGCTGCCCCCAAAAAGAAAGCCCCGGCCCGCAAAAAAGCCGCCGCCAAGCCCGCCGCCCGCAAACCGGCCGGCAAGGCCCGCAAAAGCACTTCCAAAAAAGCCAGTTAATTCATTTGGCCTGAAAACCGGGCGGGACACTCCGCCCGGTTTTTTCAAAAAACGCCTTGATTCCCCCTAAATCTTCTGGAACCCAACCCCATGAGCCTTCACAATGTGCCAGCCGAGAACACTCCTTCGTCGTTTCGGCGGCTTCGCGTGAGACCTAAAAAAGACAAAATCCTGCACGTGCGCGTCAGCGGCCAACTGGATGACCTCATCCAGCGTCAGGCCGATGAACTGAAGATTCCCGTGTCACAACTGGTGCGCTCCATGCTGGAGCAACGCCTGCACGACCTGGAAGCCTGGGTGCGGGGCGGCAAAGAGATCGCAGAACAGTTCTCTGAGGACATGACCCGCGTGGCGGGCGTGGTGGAAACCGCCCTGGGGGCCCCCAGCCTGCTCACGGGCCGCCTGATCGAAAAACATCGCCACGGCCTGCGTCCCGAAGAAATTCTGGGCTGGCAGGAAATGGCCGTGGCCAAACCCGTGTTGTGCGCGGGCTGTGGCGAAAACGAAATCAAAAAGGGCGAAAAAGCCGCCCTGGCCATTCACGACGGCGCCAAAAAATATTTTTATTGCCTGGCTTATAAAGAGGCTCTGGACCAGGGCGATACACCGGATCACTGTCTGAATCCCCCTCCCGCAGAGGCCGCCGCCAGCGATGAGCCTGCGCCCAGGCACGACGCAGGCACAGACGCGGGTTAAACGGACTTCCCCCAGCGGTCATTCAGCGCGAAAAGCCAGCAGCGATGAATTAAGAAGCCTGTCAAAAGTGTTGCATTGTCCCCCTTGGGACCGCTTTTTAGCATGATTATGCGAAGCTAAAACTTGGCCTGGGTTACTCAAAAATCTGACAAATCCAAGGGAATCCGCATATCCGGTGGCGCAGGGGCTTAATCTGTGCTAAACTGCTCCCTTGGTTAGCTGAAACTCCCAAGGAGGTTACCACTGCCTATGTTCAAAGTTGGCATGAAAGTCGCCCACCCCATGCACGGCGTCGGATACATCGAGCGGATCGAATCAAAGGAAGTGTTGGGCGAACAGCAAAGTTTCTACGCGCTCAACATCCTCATGAAGAACATCCGCATTCTGGTGCCCGTCGACAAAGGGGAAGCCATCGGTCTGAGGAAGATTCACGAAGAAGACAAAGTGGAAGAAATTTTTGGCATTCTCGCCCAAAAGGCCGATGACCTGCCCAGCAACTGGAACCGCCGTTACAAGATCAACCTGGAAAAACTCAAGAGCGGGGACATCATGGAGGCGGCCTCGGTGCTCAAAAACCTGGAGCAGCGCCGACAGGAGAAAAACCTCTCCAGCATCGAAAAGAAAATGTATTACGACGTGCGCAACATTCTGGTGGGTGAGCTGGTTTACGCCAAGAACATCAAAACCGAGCAGGCCGAAAAACTCATCGATCAGGCCCTTTTGAACGAAGAAATGCCGGCCATCGCCACCCGTGGCGCTCGCCAAGCCGCCCTGGCCACCGCCCACTAAGCGGCTTTTTGTCAGTTTTTAAACGGAAACCCCCGCCAGAAGCGGGGGTTTTTTGTTGGGTGGCGCGAGTAGCCATAGGCATCCCCCCCGCCTTGGAAAGAAAAAAGTTTTTTGCCTTTGTTTGACTGGATTCCCGCTTTCGCGGGAATGACGCCGGGAGACAATGCTGGCGGGATGGCGTCTTTTCTTTTTCCAGCCACCAGCCTCTAAGAGCCTGTTTATAAAGTCCCTCCTGGAC
>CAYJOG010000165.1:0-6701 GCA_964371695.1 uncultured bacterium | reverse complement strand
TTTCTTTCCTGCCTAATGTATCGGGGTTTATCGGTGCAGCATTTGGTGCGGGAAGCCGAGGACATGGACCTGTATCTGGTGCAGGGCGACCCTGCTCCCGGAGACAAAACCGAAGCCGCCGCAAAAAACTTCCGGCTTCCTCCGCTGCCCGAAACAGCATTTGCCGCACTGGTGGTGGCGGGGGTGACCCTGGGCAGCATGGGACTTGCGCCCCACGCCGGTTATTGGTCGGTGGCGCTGGTTTATCTGGTGGGGGTGCTGGTGGTGGCCACCCGCACGGGTCGGGGGCCGGTTTGGCTCGCAGCCATCCTGAGCGCCCTGTGCTGGAACTTTCTGTTCATTCCGCCCAAGTACACGTTTTTTGTCGCCAGACTTGAAGACAAACTCATGTTCGGCCTCTTTTTTGTCGTGGCCATGCTGGCGGGGGGCATCACGGCCAAGCTACGGGCTGGTCAACGGCTGCTGCGGGCGCAGGAAGAACACACCGGGGCGTTGTATCAGTTCACCCGCGACATGGCCGAGGCCCTGGGCGCCGATGACCTGCTCAAACGTGTCGGCACGCGGCTGAAAGAAAGCCTGAAAGCCGATGTGTGTTTTTTTCTGGCCACCCCCAATGGCCACCTGAGCGCCGAGCCGCACCCAGCCAGCACCATTTTTCCCAGCGAAAAGGAACTCAGCGTGGCCGTGTGGTGCCACGAGCACAGGCAGGTGGCGGGCAGGGGCACCGGCGCTTTGCCAGCGTCGGAGGGATATTACGCACCATTGCTGGTGCATGGGGAATCCCTGGGTGTGGCCGGGTTGTTTCTGGAAAACCGCGAAGCCCTGGCCTATGACCAGAAAAATCTGATGGAGGCCTTGTCGGGCCAGTTGGCGCTGGCCATCGAGCGGGCCAAGCTGGTGAGCGCGCAGGAAAAAGGCCGCATGGCTGAAGAAAGCCAACGCCTTTACAAAACCCTGCTCAGCGCTATTTCTCACGAATTGCGCACGCCTCTGGCGGCCATTCAGGGGGCGGTTTCGGGTCTGGGTGAAGAGAGCGTGCGCGGCAATCCCGCCGCCCGTCAGGCGTTGGAAGAAGAAATCGAAGAAGGGGCGGAGCGCCTGCACCGGCTGGTGGAAAATCTGCTGGACATGACCCGTCTGGAATCGGGTTATCTTCAGGCCCGTCTGGACTGGTGCGCGCTTTCGGACATCCTGAATGGTGTTCAGGAACGCCTGAAAGGCGAATTGAGGGGTCGGCGGATTGAAATCTCCATTCCAGAAGATTTCCCCCTGGTGAAGGTGGACGCCGTGCTGCTGGAACAGGCCCTGGTGAATCTGGTGCACAACGCCTGTCTGTACACACCCAAAGAAACCCGGATTTTTGCGAAGGCCGAGACCACCGACAAGGAATGGCTGTTGGTGGTGGGCGACAACGGCCCCGGCGTGCCGCCGGAAATCCTGCCCAGGTTGTTCGAGAAGTTTTATCGCCTGCCCGGCAGTGCGCCGGGCGGGGCCGGCCTGGGCTTGCCCATTACGCGGGGACTGGTGGAAGCCCACGGCGGGGCTATCTCCGCCAGCAGCGCGCCCGGCGAAGGTCTGGTGTATCACCTGCGGTTTCCCCGACATCCCATGCCCCCGCCGCCAAAAGAAGACCCGGCATGAGCGAGGGCGCCTGCCTGCTGGTGGTGGATGACGAGCTTTCCATGCGCCGCATGTTGCGCACCACCCTGGGGGCTGCGGGTTACAGGGTGGAAGAAGCCGCCGACGGCCGCGAAGGGCTGCTGAAAAACAGTCTGCAAAAACCCGACCTCATTTTGCTGGACCTGGGGCTGCCCGATCAGAGCGGTCTGGAGGTTTTGCAGAAAATCAGGGAGTTCAGCACCGTGCCTATTCTGGTGCTCACCGCCGAACAGGCCGAGGGAGAAAAAGTGAAAGCCCTGGATTTGGGGGCGGATGATTACGTCACCAAACCCTTTGGCATGGCGGAGCTGATGGCCCGCATCCGCGCCGCACTGCGTCACGCCCGGCCCCATGACGCCTCGCCCGTTTTGCAGTTTGGCGCACTCACGCTGGACTTGGAGCACCGATTGGTGCTGGTGCAGGAAAAACCGCTGAAGCTCACCACCACCGAATACGCCCTGCTCAAACTGCTGGCCAGCCACGCCGGAAAAGTCATGACCCACCGGCAGATGCTCAGGGAAATCTGGGGTCCCGCCTGTGTCGAGGAAACCCATTACCTGCGGGTTTATATCGGGTCGCTGCGCAAAAAAATCGAAGACGCCGGAGGCCCGGCCCTGATACAGACCGAGCCGGGGGTGGGGTACAGGCTGGTTCTGCCCAGAGAGATGTTGACGGGGGATTGAGGGCTGAATTCAACATTTTCAGCCCATGACCTTGTGAAAACCCTCCCCGGCCACTATTTTTCAGGCGTGGTGCTGCTGGAAAACCTCCTCTACAAAATTCAGACCGTGGGTTTTCCGGCGCTGGTGGCCATTGTGGTGTTTGGCGTGCTCATCGCCGTGCATGAATACGGTCATTTTCTCGCGGCCCGGCTGTGCAAGGTGCCGGTAGAGGAATACGCCATTGGTTTTGGCAAAAAGCTGATTCAGTGGCGCAAGGGCGAAACCTTGTACCGCATCAATCTGGTTCCCCTGGGGGGCTATTGCCGCATCATCGGCATGAATCCCGAAGAAGAGGATTTTGACCACCCCAAGGGGTTCAACCGCCAGAACGGTCTGGTGCGTTTCGCCATTCTGTTTGGCGGGCCGTTTTTCAACCTCGTGCTGGGCTTTCTGCTGGCGGTGGGCATTTTTTCCCTGTTGGGCAAAGAAAAACAGATGGTGTCCTTAAGCCCCATTCCCCATGGGCCATCTGCCAGGGCAGGGCTGAAAGACGGCGATCTGGTGCTGGCCCTGAACGGCAAAGAGGTCACCACCGTCATGGAATTCGTATCTCAGGTTCAGGAAAGCGGGGGCCAGCCACTGAAACTGAGGGTGCTGCGGCCCGCCGATGCCTCTCGCCGCGTGGTGCGCATTGAGCCGGAAAAAGATACTAAAACCGGCCAGTTTCGCATTCAGGCCCATGTCATGCCCCAGCAGGTGATGGGCCGCACCGTCAAGGCCGTGTTTTATAAAGGCGAAGAAGATAGCCTGCAGGCCGGTGACACCATCACCTCCGTCAACGGCGTGTCCTTCAAGACCGACCTTCAGTTCTCTGCCTTCATGGCCACTGCGCCTTTTTCTTTTAAAGATAAACCAGCCCGCATCGTTTACCGCGACCAGGGCGGCGCGCAGCAGGTGGCCGTGTTGCCCCTGTTTGAGCGGGTGAACAAAGACTATCTCAAGCCCGCGTTTCTCACGGCGCAGCAATATCAGCCCATGCCGTTTCCGGCGGCGGTGCGCTCGGCCATGGACTGGCCAGTGCGGCTGTTTGTCATGCAGTTTCAGGGCATTGCCAGCATTTTTCAGGGCCGCACACAGGACATCGGCGGGCCGGTGGCCATTCTGGGTCAGGTGGCCCAGAGCGCCCGGTCGGGTCTTTATGAAGTGCTCTGGATCAGCGCCCTGCTGAACTTCGCCATCGGGTTTTTCAACCTGTTGCCCGTGCCCGCGCTGGATGGCGGGCGCATCAGCGTGGTGGTGATCGAAAGCCTCATCCGCCGCCGCATGAACCCCATCTGGGAGGCCCGCCTGCACACCGCCGGGTTTCTGCTTTTGGTGGGGCTGATTCTGCTGGTGTCGGTGCAGGACTTCCGTAACCTCCTTTTCTGAAATCTGTTTTAAAAGTCCGTCGTGGACTTTTAAAACCCAACGCCTTCGGGGGCAAACCCCCTTGGCGTGGCGAAAACCTGTGCTTTTTCAAAGCTCCGGTTTTCGATTGCGGTCATCCATGACCGCTGATCCTGTTTGTAAACGAATCTTCATTCGTTTATAAACAGGCTCTGATGCCTCCCAGATTCCGTGAAGGATTTGCCGACGAGGTGAGCCGCGCCACCGACCTGGTGGACCTGGCCGGTCAATACACGCGTCTGGTGCAGCGGGGCAGGGAGTGGACCGGCTGCTGCCCCTTTCATTCTGAAAAAACCCCCAGCTTCTGGGTGAATCCCGAAAAGGGGCTGTATTACTGTTTTGGCTGCAACGCCAAGGGCAACGTGTTGCAGTTTGTGATGACCAAGGAGCGGCTGGATTTTGCCGAGGCCGTGGCGTGGCTGGCGAGGCGGGCCAACATTCCCCTGGCGGTGGCGGAAAAGGAAAACACCGACCCCCGGCCCACGCCCCTGAGCACACTCACGCTGGCCCAGAAGTTTTACGCCAAAGTGCTGGCGGGCCACCCCTCTGCCGAACCAGCCCGGGCCTATCTGCAAAAACGGGGCATCACCGATCGCGAGGTGCGTCACTTCGGCCTGGGTTTCGCACCGCCTCACTACTCCGCCCTCAAGGATTACCTGCTCAAAAAAGGCGTGCCGCTGGACGTGGCCATGGAGGCTGGTGTGGTGGACGGGCGCGAGGGGCGCAAACCCGTGGACATGTTCCGGGGCCGGTTGCTTTTTCCGGTGCATAACGCCAGGGGGCAGGTGGTGGGGTTTGGCGGCAGGTTGCTGGGTGAGGAACTCAAAATTGTCAACGCGCCCCAGGCCAAGTATTACAACAGTCCCGAAAACGTTTTCTTCAAAAAAGGCGACATTCTCTTTCACCTGCACCACGCAGGACGGGCCGCCAAGCGCACCGGCCAGGTGGTGCTGGCCGAGGGCTATATGGACGTGATGGCTTTTCACCGGGCCAACATCACCGAGGCCGTGGCGGGCATGGGCACGGCGCTCACCGATAAACAGATCGCCCTGCTGGCAGCCGTGGCCCCCAGGACGGTGTTGGCCTATGACCAGGACAACGCCGGTCAGACCGCCCTTCACAAAAGCGCCGTGGCGCTGCTGCAAAAAGGCGCGAATGTGCATGTGCTGTCGCTGGAAGAAGGCAAGGACCCCGACGAGTATCTTTCGCTCAAAGGCCCCCAGGCACTGGCCCACCGGGTGGCCATGGCCGAGCCGTATTTTTTTTACCGGCTCAAGACTTTTCTCGTCTCGCCCCAGGGGCAGGACCCCCTCACCCAGTTGAACCAGCAAAAGGAAATGCTGGCCCTGCTGGGCCTGAGCAAAGACCAGACCCTTCAGGCGGCGGTGATCAAAGAGATGGCGCGCCTGATGCCCCATGCCGACGAACGCACCCTGAACCGGCTGTTTTTCAAGGGGCTTGGAGAAAAGCGTCAGCGTCAGGCCCAGGAGGCGGGCGCGCCGGTCAAAAGAAAAAAACTCCCGCCTTACCGTGAAGAAGGACTGCTCTTGGGGTGCGCCATACAGGACCCGGCCTTGCTGGCCAGCCTGAAAGACCTGGATTCCGAACTATTTAGGGATGAATATTATAAAAAAATCTTTTTGTCCCTTGCGCAAATTAAGGATTTTGAGGAACTCAACAATCTGGTTGCACAGACCCTCTCAGAAGAGGAAAATCCTTGCCCTGTCTTTGTGCGGCGTGTGCGCGCCGACAGGGATACTTTATTTAGCGAGGCGCTTTTCAACGACAGTCTGAACGCACTGGTGAACCACTTCGAACGCGGCTCCATGGCCAAGGCGCTGGAGCAGGCTTTTCAACAAAAAGCCAGCCAGCAGACCGGCACAACATCTCCCTAGCGGCAAAGGAAACCGTCAAAGTCCATGGCCAAAGTCAACCCCAACAAGTCCCCCCCCCAGAAGAAGGCCAAAAGCGTGGCCAAAGCCCCGGTCAAAAAGGTGGTGGCCAAAAAAGTCGCGCCCAAGCCCGCGGCGAAAAAACCCGTGGTGAAACAGGCGCCAAAGACCAAACCGGCAGCCAAGCCGGTGGCCAAAGCCAAAAAGGTGGTCGCCAAGGCCACTCCCAAAGGAGCAAAACCCGTCAAAACGGCAATCAAAACCCCAGTTAAAACTTCAAAAGCCCCCAAGGTGGCTGAAAAAACAAAAGCCGCTGCCAAAACAAAGGCCAAGGCCCCTGAAAAGGCCAAAAAGCCCGCTCCGGTGGCAAAAAAAGCTGAAAAACCAGCCTCCAAGGCCCCGCCGGTCAAAACCAAACCGGCCAAAGAAGCGACCAAGGCCGCTGCCCCAGCGCCTGAAAAAACACCTGAACCCAAACCAGCCACGCCCGCCAAAAAACAGGCCCCCAAACCCAAGCCGGTCAAGGACATGCGCCTGCGTGATGAAATCCCCCACAGTCCCTCGATTGAACAGATTGAGCGCCTGGGGCTGGTGGAGGTCAAGCTGGTGCCCATTCTGGCCCGCGCCCGCAAAGAGGGCTGCGTGACCTATGACGAACTCACCGACGCGGTGAGCCAGAACGAAGATTTCACACCCGAACTCATGGACGAAATGCTGGCGGCTTTTCAGGCGGCGGGCATTGAACTGGTGGAGAACAAAGAAGACCGCCTGGATGCGGATTTCAAAAAGACGGAGGAATCCGGCGAGAAATCCGAACGCATGAGTTTTCTGGATGAAATGAATCTGGACGACAGCGTGCGCATGTATCTGAAGGAAATCGGCAAGGTGCCGTTGCTGAACGCCGAGCAGGAAGTGGAATATGCCATGGCACTGGAGCGGGGCCACCAGTGGGCCAAGGACAAACTCATCGAGAGCAACCTGCGTCTGGTGGTGTCCATCGCCAAGCGTTATGTGGGCCACGGCATGAGTTTTCTGGACCTGA
>CAYJOG010000164.1:3402-6725 GCA_964371695.1 uncultured bacterium | reverse complement strand
CAGCGGATGCCGTTGCCCCCACAAGAAGGTTGTCTATGTCATTCCGATTTATCGCAGCTCCGTAAAAAAACTGAAGTGGATTTTTGGGGAAAGATTTGCGGCGAAAAAAAGCCGCCGGGCCGCCGGGCCGTTACACTGCCCCGGTGCGATACAACGACTGGCTGAACGAAGGCAAACGCGTGGCCGTGCGAGACCGCCACCTGTTTGTGGTGGACAAGGGCAAAGGCCCGGCCCTGTTGTTCCTGCACGGGTTCCCCACCTGCTCGCACGACTTCACGCCGCTGTTGCCCATGCTTGAGAAACACTTTCGCCTGGTGCTGTTTGATTTTCTGGGGTTTGGCGACAGCGACAAACCTTATCCCTATGACTACTCGCTGTTTGAGCAGGCCGATTTCACCGAGGCGCTCATGCGGCGGCTGGGGCTGAGCGAAGCCTTTGTGGTGGCGCACGACATGGGGGCCACGGTGGCGCAGGAGCTGGTGCGCCGGGGCGCGGCCTGTTCGTTTCGCATCAACGGCCTGTTGCTGATGAACGCTGGCTTGGTGCAGGGGGCCTACAAACCCATGCTGGTGCAGCGTGTGCTGCGCACGCCTCTGGTGGGAGACGCGGCGGCGTTTTTCATGAACGAGGCGCTGTTCCGTCTCAATTTCGAATCGCTTTTTGTGCATCCGCCCGGTGACGCTTTTGTGGAAGACGCCTGGGCGGCCATCACGCGGCGGTTTGGCAAGCAGTGTTACGCCCGCACCATCCGTTATATGGACGAGCGGGAGGAATGGAACAATTGGTGGTTGCAGGCGCTGGCGCGCAGCGAAACGCCGGTGGAACTGGTGTGGGGAATGCAGGACGAAATCAGCGGCCCGGCGGTGGCCCATGGCGCGCTCAGGCGGGTGCTGCGGGCGCGCTTCACGCCGCTGGGTCAGGCGGGGCACTATCCGCAGATCGAAGAGCCGGGACGCGTGGCTCAGCGCGTGCTGGCGTTTCTGGATTAACGTATTTTCGGAATTGGTGGAGCACAAGCCGCCTGGAGACCAAGCGTGGGTGGCGTCATTCCCGCGAAAGCGGGAATCCAATCAGGCATAGGCAAAATCCCTTTTTCTTTTGGTAGTGGGGCGGGCGTCCTCGCCCGCCTGAGCAAATAAGGACAAAAAACCTTTTTTCTTTTCATGGCGGGCGAGAGTTTGCGAGGAGTCTTTCCAGATGCCCATTGGGGCATCTGGCCGAGCAAAGGCGATAGCTGGCCCGCCCCACTGAGTACGCACCGGTTGTTTTTTAGTGGGGCGGGCGTCCCCGCCCGCCAAAACAGAAACAGGCCGTACCTTAAACATCCAGGTTGCGCACCTTCAGGGCGTTCTTTTCGATGAACTCGCGGCGGGCGGCCACTTCGTCGCCCATCAGCAGGTCGAAGTACTGATCCGCCAGGATGTCGTTGTCAATGTCCACCTTCAGCAACATGCGCTGGGCGGGATCCATGGTGGTGTTCCAGAGCTGGTCGGCGTCCATTTCACCGAGACCTTTATAACGCTGCACGCCCACCTTTTTGCCGTCTTTGGCTTTCATGATTTCCTGATACTGGCGGTCGTTGTAGGCGTAGCGCACGTCTTTGCCGTCTTTGACCTGATACAGCGGCGGCTGGGCGATGTAAATGTGCCCCTGCACCATCAGCTCCTTGAAATAGCGGTAAAACAGCGTGAGCAACAGGGTGCGGATGTGGCTGCCGTCCACGTCGGCGTCGGTCATGATGACCACCTTGTGGTAACGCAGTTTGGCGAGGTCGAACTCGTCGCCGAAACCGGTTCCCATGGCGGTGATGAGGTTGCGGATTTCTTCGTTTCCGAGCGCTTTGTCCAGCCGCGACTTTTCGACGTTCAGGATTTTTCCCCTGAGAGGCAGAATCGCCTGAATGCGCCGGTCGCGGCCCATCTTGGCCGTGCCGCCTGCGCTGTCGCCCTCTACCAGATACAACTCACACTGGCCGGGGTCGCGCTCCTGGCAGTCCGCCAGTTTGCCGGGCAGCCCGGCGCCCTCCAGCGCGCCTTTGCGGCGGGTGAGGTCGCGGGCCTTTTTGGCGGCTTCGCGGGCACGGGCGGCGTTCAGGGCCTTGGCCACAATGCGTTTGCCCACCTGGGGGTTTTCTTCAAGAAAAGCCGCCAGGGATTCGTTGACGGAAGTCTTGACGTGGGTTTCCATGGAGGTGTTGCCGAGCTGGGTTTTGGTCTGACCGCCAAACTGTGGATCTTTGAGCTTCACGCTCACCACCGCCACCAGCCCTTCGCGGATGTCCTCGCCGCTCAGGGTGATGTTCTCTTTGCCCATCAGCTTGAACTTTTTGGAGTATTCATTCACACAGCGCGTGAGCGCGGTTTTGAACCCCACCAGGTGTGTGCCGCCCTCGGTGGTGCTGATGTTGTTGGCGTAGGTGAGGATTTTTTCGTTGTAGCCGGTGTTGTAGAGAAAGGCCACTTCCACTTCGCTGTCCGGCCCCTTGTGGTGGGTGTGATAGGGCTTGACCACCAGCAGTTCCTTGCCCTTGCTGAGGAACTGCACGAACTCGATGATGCCGCCCTTGTAGAGATAGGTTTCTTCGCGCTCCTGGCCCTCGCGCTCGTCTTTGAGCGAGATCTCCAGGCCCGCGTTCAAAAACGCCAGTTCCTTCAGGCGCGTGGCCAGCGTTTCGTAGTCGTGCTCTACCGTTTCAAACACCGTGGGGTCGGGCAGCCAGCGCACGGTGGTGCCGGTGTCTTTCGCCTTGCCGGTCACCGAGAGCGGCTCGGCGGTGGCCCCGCGCATGAACTTCATGTGGTGCTTCTGGCCATTGCGGCGCACTTCCACGTCCAGCCACACACTCAGGGCGTTCACCACGCTGATGCCCACGCCGTGCAACCCGCCCGACACTTTGTAGCCCCCGCCGCCAAACTTGCCCCCGGCGTGCAGCACCGTCATCACCACTTCCACGGCGGGTTTGTTTTCACCCTTGTGTTTGTCCACGGGAATCCCGCGCCCGTTGTCGGACACACTCACTGTGCCGTCGCCGTGCAGGGTCACGGCGATGCGTGAACAGAACCCCGCCAGGGCTTCGTCCACGGCGTTGTCCACGGCTTCATAAACCAGATGGTGCAGGCCCTTGGGGCCGGTGCTGCCGATGTACATGCCGGGGCGCTTGCGCACGGCCTCCAGGCCCTTGAGCACCTGGATGTTCTCCGCGTTATAAGCGGGGGTAGATGGGTTGGCGGCGTTGGATGTGGCCAAGTCTTCACCTCTGCCGCCCGGCTGGGGCGGCGTTTGATTTTTTGTTTCTTCCTCGCCCGGTTGGGGCGGTTGTGGAT
>CAYJOG010000164.1:0-3392 GCA_964371695.1 uncultured bacterium | reverse complement strand
CATCGCTGGTTCACAGGGGGCAGGAACACACCAGGGGCAGCGGCGCGGTCACGGGGGGCCGCAGGATGCAGGGTTGGGTGTGTCATTCCAGAAGGGCGAGTTGTTCCATGCCGTCACGCAAGTCGCGTAATTTTTTCAGATGCTGCGGTCCCCACACACGGGCGTTGTTCCGGTCCCTGGGCGGATCGGCGATTTTGTTGCCCTTGATCCAGTTCAGGATGGTGTTTTTGTGGACACCGATGAGGTCGGCGACTTCCTGCGTGGTAAAGGTTTTGTCGATGTCAGTGGTCAACACGGGGGGTTAGTATACCAACTCCACCAGCCTTGTCATCTGCTTTTATGCGACTTTTTGCCCCCATTCACCCCCTTTGATTTAAAGCCGCCTCATTATAGATAGCACAGGAAGAAAAGAAAGCCCGTTTAAGCAAAAGTCTTTGTTTAAATAGCGCCGCTCAAACGCACACCTCCCGCAAAAAACCAGAGGCTTCGGAACGCCAGCACAACACACCGGCCCCCGGCCAGGGTCATTTTGACCCCAACTTCTCCAGATTCCGGGGTTGCCCTATGAAGATTCGTGTTCCTACAATGGGTTTGTGTCAAGTCAGGCCAGCGCCACAAAATCCGCAGCCCACCCAGCGGCCAAAAAAAATCTGCCGCCCATTGGCGCGGCCCGTGACCTGCCACCGTTGCCCATTCACTTTGTAGACACACCCGAAGCCCTTGAAGAAACAGTGGCGCTTTTGAAAGGCGCACCGGTGCTGGCGGTGGACACCGAGAGCAACAGCCTTTACGCCTTTCACGAGCGGGTGTGCGTGATTCAGGTGGCCAGCCACGATCATCTGGTGATTGTGGACCCCTTTGCCCTGGGTAGCCTGTCGCCGCTGCTGGCGCTGTTTGCCGACCCGGACGTGCTCAAGATTTTTCACGGCGCGGACTATGACCTGATGTGCCTGAAGCGCGATTTCGGCCAGCCGGTGAAAAACGTGTTCGACAGCTACATCGCCTCGCGCATGTTGGGGCGAGACAAACTGGGACTGGCGGATCTGGTGCGGGAGTTCTGCGGCGTGGACCTGGCCAAGAAATACACCAAGAGCAACTGGGGCCTGCGCCCCTTAAGCCCTGAGCAACTCGATTATCTGGTGGACGACGTGAAATATCTGCTGGTGGTTTATGAATGCCTGCAACAGGAAATCGAACATGCGGGCAAAACCGAAGACGCACGCAAGGCTTTTGTCAAACTCGAAGACCTGCCCGCCATGCGCTCCGAGCCGGGTGAAGACGATTTCTGGCGCATGAAAGGCATTCGGGAACTTTCACCGGAAAGCCTGGGGGCGCTGAAAGCCCTCACGCGCTTCAGGCTGGAGCGAGCCAAACGGCTGGACCGCCCGGTGTTCAAGGTGCTGGGCAACGACACACTGGTGAGCATCGCTCGGCTGTTGCCCAAAACCCCACAGGAACTCTCGCGCATCAAGGGCGTCAGCCCCTATGTCATGCAGAACATGGGCGGCTCGCTGCTCAAGGCGGCCCAGGCGGGCAGCCAACACCCCCTGCAACGCCCACCACGGGCCTATCACCCGCGCCGGGGTCGCGAGCGTGATGGCGACAAACCCCGCACCAGGGAATCTCACCCCCGCGAAGAAAAAAAAGCCGAACACTGATTGTCGGGTTTTCCCCGACACCTGTCCTTAACATCCGCTTAAACAATCCCCCTCAAGGTTAAAGCATGACCACCACCGTGGCCGAGACAACAACCGCCGCCGCACTGGGGACCTATGAAGTGTCCGACCTGCGGGTGGCCTATGCAGACCGCGAGGTCATCGGCGGTGTCTCCACCCACATCTCCCCCCGCATGGTCACCGCCATCATCGGGCCATCGGGCTGCGGCAAAAGCACGTTTCTCAAAACCCTCAACCGCATGCTGGAACTGGTGCCCGGCGTGCGCATCCACGGCCAGGTGCTGCTGGACGGCGAAGACATCTACGCCCCCGGCGCTGATCTCAACGCCCTGCGCCGCCGGGTGGGCATGGTGTTCCAGAAACCCAACCCCTTTCCCAAGTCCATTTACGAAAACGTCGCTTTTGGCCCCCGCATGGCGGGCATGGGCAAACGCCAGGGGCTGGATGACCTGGTGCAGCACAGCCTGAGCGAAGCAGCGTTGTGGAAAGAAGTGAAAGATCGCTTGCACGAAAGCGCCCATGCCCTTTCGGGTGGACAGCAGCAACGCCTGTGCATTGCGCGGGCGCTGGCCATGCACCCCGAGGTGCTGCTGATGGACGAACCCTGCGCCGCGCTGGACCCCACCTCCACCGCCAAGGTTGAGGAAACCATCACCCAGCTCAGCAGCCACTACACCATTGTGCTGGTGACCCACAACATGCATCAGGCCGCCCGCACCAGCCAGCGCACGTTGTTCTTCCTCAACGGCCATTTGCAGGCCGATGACCTGACCGAAGAAATCTTTCACAACCCCAAAGATCCCCTTACCAGCGATTACATTCACGGCCGGTTTGGCTAGGCCTTTTTTTACCCCCGCTGTTATCATGTCCGCATGAGTCTGGATGGTTTTGCGCCCGTGGTGAAAGAAGCCGCTCAGCCGCTTTTGCACACCCCCGCCCCCGGCTCGGTGGTGTTGCTGAGCGATTTGCACCTGGATTTCCACTCTCCCGCCAAAACCGCTCGCCTTGCCAGCCTGCTGGACAAAGACTTCGCCCAGGCCGCCGCCGTGCTGCTGGTGGGCGACCTGGCGGACAACCTGCATCAGCCAGAAACCCGCGCCGCGCTGCAAAAAACCGCCAAGCCGTTTTTCGCCGCCCTTTCGCGCCTGCAACAAAAAGGCGTGCCCATCCATTACATCCCCGGCAACCACGATGGCCATTTCCGCGAAAACCCGCTGGACTGGCCCGCCCTGTGCGCCCACAGCCACGGCGGCGAAACGCCGGTGCATCTCAGCTTTCTGGGGCGCTCGCTGCGCCTGAGCCACGGCGATGAATACGACCCCATCATGCAGAGCGGCGCGGGAGAGGAAATCGCCCAGGCGGCTTTTTCAGACAACCTGAAACCATTACTGGAGGGTTTTTATGCCTTTGAGCGCCGCTTGTTCCGTTTTTTGGGGGGCGCGCCAGCGCGGGTGATTTTTCCGGTGGCCCAGCGGACATCGGAACATTTCGAATGGCTGGGGCGGCTCACCGAAACCCCACTGCCCAACCCCATGTTTTTCATGTGGCGGTGGGAGCTTGCGGCCCGCCAGCATATTCACCGCGAAAACGTGGACGCCGTGGTGATGGGCCACAACCACGCCCCCACGCTCCTGAAAACAGCAATGGGAGCGAGAGTCCGAGGGAGAACGACGGGCACGGCATGCCGTCCCAAAGGGAGGCTGCGCACTGCCCCTA
>CAYJOG010000163.1:5850-6759 GCA_964371695.1 uncultured bacterium | reverse complement strand
TAACAGTGCGGTGGGGACACCGCACCTACTCCTCATTTTTAACCAAATGAACCACCAAGCGTTTTGTGCCGGGGCAGTGTAATCAGGAGCCTGCCATGCCACAACCAGCGGGAGATATACTGACACGACACCTCGGAGGCCCCCCATGAAGCGTCTTTTGCCCGCCCTGATCGCCCTTTTTCTCACCGCCACACTCACCGGCTGCATCGAGATCAAACAGGAAATGGTGCTGAACCCCGATGGTTCGGGAAAGGTGATTCTTGAAAGCGTGTTTTCCACCGGCGCGCCTCTTTTCATGGAAGAAAACTCCCCGGACCTGGAAACCCGCATGAAAAAAGCCGTGGCCAAGGAAATGGAAAAAGCCGAGGGCGTGGACGCGTGGAAAGACGTGCGCTACACCATGCTGCCCGATGGCCGCATGAAGCTGAACGCCACCGCCTATTTCAAAAGCGCCAACAAGCTCAAGCTGTATTTGCAGGGCTTCAAAGGCCCCCTCAACACGCCCCGTTTTGAGACCACACCCCAGGGCCTGCCCCTGATGAAGTTCATTCCGGGCGGCGACAAGGCAAAGAAAAAAAACAACCGCCCCGACATCAACACCCTGAAGGGCCAGGCGCTGAAAGACCGCCTGCTGCTGGAGCGCGCCGATTATCAGAATCTGCGCCCCCTGCTGCGCACCATGTTCCAGGACATGAAGATGTCCACGGTGGTGCGTTTTCCCGCCCCCATCAAAAGCACCGTGATCATGAAAAAAACCGCGCCGAACGTGTCCAGCCTCAGCATGGAGGGCGAGCACATGTTCAAGGTGCTGGAAAAAACGATGAACGACGACAAATACCTGGGTGTGGTGCTGGGCCAGGGCTTCAACATGGCCGAAGGCCCCCAGGGAGAGGACCTGCTCACCGAACT
>CAYJOG010000163.1:0-5840 GCA_964371695.1 uncultured bacterium | reverse complement strand
GGCCAGCCCGGCGACCCCCAGGTGATTCTGCAGGGCGCGGGAAAACCCCAGTTCGATTACGAAAAAGAAGCCGCCGCAGCCCGCCAGCAAACCGCCGAGTTACTCAAAAAACTGAACGTGGCCGAAAAAGCCAAAGAGGTCTCCCTTGCCCCTGCGGCGGCGGGTGGCCTGGCCTCGGCGGAAGTCGCCGGTGTGCGACGGGTTTTCAAGGCCGACACCCCCAACAGCATTTCACCTTTTGGCCAGGGCGAGGGACTGACCCTGGCGGTGTGGGTGAAGTTCCCCGGCTCGGTGCTCAAGGCCCAAAAAGCGGTGTTTGAAAAAGCCGTGGCCGACAACGGAGACGACCTGCTGCCCGAATCGGAATGGCAGCGGGAGGCGTCGTTCCTGTATCTGAGCGAAGACAAAACCGCCACGCTGGTGGAAATTCCCCTGCGTGCGCCCGGCCCCAAAGTCAAGAGTATCTCGCACATCCTGGCCAAGGTGATTTACCAGACCGGCGTAAAAACCACCCCCACCAACCTGGGCTTCGGCAAACTGGCCGAGGGCGAAAAAGGCAAGGTGCTGGGGGCTGTGCTGGAAAAAGTCACTCCCAAAGAAGAAGGCAAGGTGGAGGTGGAGTTGAAACTGGCCAGCAACATGGCGCGCATCAAGGAGGTGCGGTTTCTCAACGGACAGGGAGAACTCATCAAGGTCTCCGCCACCGGCAACAGTTCGTGGGATGAAAACACCACGTTCTATTTCCAGATTGATGCGGGCGGCCTGCCCGAAAACGGCAGCATCGTGGCCGACATTTACGACGACCTGAAAAGCATCGAAGCACCCTTTTCGCTCAGGGACCTGGACCTGAACGGCCTGCCGTTGAAATAAGCCCCGGGCACCTGTCCTGGACCGCTAACCCTTCAGGAGTAGCGGCGATGTCCATTGCTGTTAGATTTATTGGTAGCCCCGGCGTCCCGCCGGGAGAAAAAAAACGCCGAAGGCGTCACAAAACAGGGTTTTTTCAGGGAGATACGAAAAGAAATCTGAATGGTGCGCGCCTTTGGCGCGGCGGACACTCCCGGCGGGACGCCGGGGCTACCTCAAAAAACCCCTGATAATCCAGCACTTTTCTCACAAACCTAACAGCAACGGACACCGCACCTACGCCAAGTATTTCTACCGGCTTAACATCAAACTTTTCTCGCCACGACAAAAACACCCGACACCATCAGTTCGTCATCGGGCAGTTGGCGAAATGGCCCGGCCAGTTGCGGGCGGATCTGTCGCACCTGCGCCAGGTCGTCTTCGCTGTAATCCACGCCGGGCCTGAGCACAACCTGATGTGGCGACACCTCTAACACATGATTGAGCACGTGGGTGATGAGATAACTGGCCTCAAAACCCAGATCCTGCACCAGTTTTTTGTGTTCGCTCAACAACTGTCGGTTGGGTTTGCCACTGTGGCGCACCATGTACCCATAAAGCCACGGGGCCACGGTGAGAAACGTGAGCGGGTGCTGTCCCAGGGCCGTGAACATGCCGTGGTCGCGGAAATCCACCTTGTGCAGCATGAGGCCGCCGGGCCGGAGCAGGCGATGCATCTGGCCGTAGGCGGCGGGCAAATCCGCCACATGCTCCAGCACGGCACGGGAAACAATGAGATCAAAAGAGGCTGGTTCCAGCCGCGCTCCGGCGGCTTCAAACGGCTCTCCCACCAGGGCCAGGAGTTTTTTTTCATCAAAACGCCCGTCTGGCAAAAAGGCTGCGTCATACCGTGCCGCCGACTCGCCTGACAGCCTTTCTCGCTGGGCCGCGTAAACCCGCTGGTGGTGCGCGGTGTCGCGCCGGGGCGCGAACCTGTCCTGACACACCACCTGCGCCGCCCCCGCCGACAAAAACGCCAACGCCACACCAAAACTGTCGCCGGGGCCCAGTTCCAGCACCCGTTTTCCGTTCAGGTCTTCCGGTTTCAGGCCGCCATAGGTGAGGTAATCCTGATAGACCTCGGTGATGTACCGCAGGCTTTCGTCCAGGTTCATTTCAATGTGGGTGGCCCCCAGGTTCACGCCACGCCCCAGGCGCACCCGCAGTCCCGTCATCAGGTCATCCAGCAGGTGAAAAACCACCAGCGCCCCACGGGAGCCACCCACGGTTTGTTTCAGAAAATTTTTCAGCGCGGCCTTCACGGCGGAGGTGATGCTCAGCCGATGTTGCCGGTTTTGGCGATGATCTCCAGCATCACTTCATCCGCGCCGCCGCCAATGCTGATCACGCGGATGTCCCGGTAAGCCCGCGCCACCGGGTACTCTTCGAGATAACCGTTGCCGCCGTAGAACTGCATGCATTCATCGGCCACCTTGCGCGCCACCCGTGCGCCCTTGAGCTTGCCCATGCTGATATACCGCGTGGCGTCCTGTCCGGCCTCCATCATCTTCACGCAGTGGTAGAATAGGAACCGCACACTTTCCACCTCGGCCTGCAACTCGGCCAAACGGTGGCGGATGGCTTGGCGCTTGATGAGGGGGCGGCCAAATGCCTGACGCTCATTCAGATATTTCACCGTCGTGTTGATGAGTTTTTCGCAGAACATGTAACAACTGGCGGTGGAAAGCCGCTCGTGCTGGAACTGCTGCATCTGATAAATAAAGCCCATGTTCTCCATGCCAATCACGTGATCCGCCGGAATCTCCATGTCTTCAAAAGCCAAAATGCAGGTGTCGCTACATTTCCAGCCCATCTTTTTGAGCTTGCGGCTCACGTGGAAACCCGGTGTGTCGGTGGGCACCACAAACAGGGTGAAGCACCGGTGGCCGGGTTCGTCGCTGGTGCGGGCCAGCAGGGCCACCCAGTCGGCCTGCGCGCCGTTGGTGATGAACGTTTTGGAGCCGTTGATGATGTATTTGTCCCCCACCTTGCGGGCGCGGGTTTTCAGTCCCGCCACGTCGCTGCCCGCGTCGGGCTCGGTCACGGCGATGGCCGTCACCATGTCCCCCGCCAGCGCGGGTTTCAGATAACGCTCCTTGAGCATGTCAGTGCCAAACTGATGCAGCGCGGGCGTGGCCATGTGGGTCTGCACCGAAATGGGCACCGACACACCGGCGGTGTCAATGCGCCCCAGCTCCTCCAGAAAAACCAGATCAAACCAGAAATCCAGCCCCTGGCCGCCCCACTTCGGATCCATGGTGATGCCGAGAAACCCTGCGTCGCCCATTTTTTTGAAGATCTCGTGTGCGGGCCAAGCCTCGGCGGCCTCCCATTCCTCAACACGGGGGTTGATTTCCCGGTCAATGAACTCCCGCAGGTTTTTGCGGAAAAGCTGGTGGTCTTCACTGAAATACAGGTCTTTTGCCATGAGGTGCTCCTTTGCGTGGGGGAGTCTAGCAGCATGACTCACCACGATGCCAAGCCCCACCCTGCACCGGCGTCACATTTCTTTTGTTGGGCGAAGGATTAGAATGCCTCACCCTCATGGTCCTGCCCTTCAACGGAAAAAACCACAAACATCGCCCCTCACGCAAAATGCGCATCTCGCGCCGTCCGCCGGTGGACATGGCCCACGGCGACGTGTCGGCGGCGCGGGAATATCCCCCCGCCATCCTCACCGTCACCGCCTATGGCCCGGATTACCAGACCGAAGAGACCGTTGATTCGCTGGACCAGTTGCAGGATTACATGGCCCAATATCCCGTCACGTGGCTGCAAATCCAGAACCTGGGCCACGAGGACCTGCTCACCCAGGTGGGTGAGGTTTTTCACATGCATCCCCTGGTGGTGGAAGAAATCGCCCACCCCGGCCAGCGCCCCAAAGCAGAGCTTTATGAAGAAGGCACCTTTGTGCTCATGCGCACCGTGAAGTTGCAGGACAACCACCTGTGCCTGGGCCAGGTGTGCCTGTGGGCCGGCGCGGGCGTGCTGCTGAGTTTTGAGGATGAACCTTCGGGCCTGCTGCAACCGCTCAAGGACCGCCTGCATTATGGCCGGGGGCGCATTCGGCATCTGGGCACGGATTATCTGGCTTATGCCATCCTGGACACCGTGGTGGAAAGTTATTTTCCCGTGCTCGAACAACTGCTGAACCACCTCAACACCATGGAAGAAACGGTGATTCATCACTACGAAGAAAGCAAACTGCCCGAAATCCACGCGCTCAAGCGCGACCTGCTGGAAATGCGCCAAGCGGTGTGGCCCCTGCGCGAAGCGGTGAACAACCTTTTGCAGGAAGACGAAACCCCCATCACCAGCCCCACCAAACTTTTTTTGCGCGACTGCCAGGACCACCTGCAGCAGATCATGGAAATGCTGGAGGTGTGCCGGGAGCTGAACAGCGACCTCACCGCCCTGCACCTTTCCCACACCGCCAACCAGCAGGGCGAGGTCATGCGGGTACTCACCATCATCAGCACCATCTTCATGCCGCTGTCGTTTGTGGCGGGCATTTATGGCATGAACTTCAACACCAAAACAGGCCCCTTGAGCATGCCGGAGCTGAACTGGCATTTTGGTTATCCGCTGGTGCTGGGCATCATGGGCCTGTTCGCCTCGGCCCAGATGGCGTTCTTCTGGAGCAAAGGCTGGATAGGCCCCCGCAGCCACCCGTTCAAACCCAAAGACGAGGCCAAACGCTTTCGCCGCACACTCTTCAGCGGCGGGCGCAAGGTTGTTGACGACAAAGAAACCCTGGACTGAGCCGCCGCTCAATACAGCAGGTCAAAAATGTCTTCAGAGGGTGCGGGGGCGGCGGGAGCGCTGGGGCGATAACTGCCTTCGCTCTGGGGGCGGCTGGGCACAAAGCTGGGGCGCGCGGGATAAAACCGTTTCATGACCGGCGCGGCCTCGCCCGCTGGTTCCGGGCGTTCCAGGGGCCGGGATTCCTGAGACGGCGGGGCGCTGGGGGGCAGGCGGGCCAGGATGGGGTCGAGCGCGGTGACAGGGCGAGCCTGGGGCGACGTGCTGCGCCGCCAGGGGGCCTGGGCATAAACCGGCGCGGGTTCTTCCATCACGGGCGCAGGGGCGGCGGGTTGCCACGCGGCTTCGGGGTTCCAGCCGGTTTGTGGGGCGGTCGCCCGCGTGGGGGGCTGATAAAGGTGTTCCAGATTGGGGCTTTCTTCTTCGGGCGGCGCGGCGGCGCGGGCGGTGGGTTGCGGAGCCTCTTTCAACAGGCTCGAAAGCGAGTCGTTCTCCCGTGCGCCAGTGCGGCTGGAGCCTTCCGGCTCCATGGAAAAAGTCGACTCGCCGGGTGTGGATTCGGCCTCTTCCAGCCTGCCCAGGCTATCGCTGCGGGACGGCGCTTTTTGAACCCCCCGCACACTCTTGCTGGGGCTGGGGCGGGCCTGGGCGGCGTTGCCTTTGAGCAGGGTGTCGTCGATGCGCACCTCCACCTTGCCATCGGGCCGGTTCACCATCACCACTTCATAATCCTCGGCCCGCAGTTCCTGGGCCATTTCGGTGGCTTCGTCCTGATCGTCATAAAGCGCCACCAGATAACCCACCGGCGCGCTGCATCCGGCGGTGGAAGACACGTCAAACCCCTCCCGTTGCAGGTCCGTGGCCATGCGGGCCAACTGGCAATCCAGGGATTCTTCCTGCGGGGTGGCCATTTTGATGGCGGATTTTTCGGCGGGGGAGGGCGCCTGGGCATAGGTGCGGCTGGGGACCGGGACGTAATCCTCTTCGGCGGCCTCTGGTTCGGCCCATTCATCGTGGGGAGGAGCCGTTTTCGTCAGGCGCAGGGCCTGCCTGTCCACGCGGGGGGCGTCCGGCTCTGGCTGAAAGGCGGGCCGCTCCGGCGCTGCCCTCAAACCGATGACGGGCGCAGAAGCGGGCCTTGGCGCAGGCACGGCGGCCACGGTGTCCGGCAC
>CAYJOG010000162.1:5775-6760 GCA_964371695.1 uncultured bacterium | reverse complement strand
CGGCATTTTTTTTTGCTCCCGGCGGGACGCCGGGGCTACAAATAAACCGAACAGCCATGGGCCGCCACCCGCCAGCGCAAAGCTATACTGAACCCGACATGCAGCACGATGATTTATTGGTGATTCTGGCCCGCGCTCTGGGGCACAGAACCACCCGGCAAAAGTCTCTGCCCCTGGTGGATCAGGAGCTTTGGCCCAAACTCATCGGCCTCATCAGCCAGCGTTTCAGCGAGGCCCCGGCGCTGGATGAAGGGGAAATCGAAATGGAGACGGTGCGCATCCGCGAGATTCTTTTGGCGGACACCGGCCTGCCCCCCAACCTGCTGCGCGACCTGCGCCAGCACCTGCGCCTGCGCATGGCCGAGGAATGGCCCGCGCTGTATGCCCTGCTGCACACCCACCGTTATCTGCTCATTGCCCGGCAAAGCCGCGAACTGATGGAAAAAAACGACCCCGCCACCGTGTTGTCCTTCCGCAACGAATCGGCCCGCAAGGGGCACGACGCCGGGCAGGAATATGTGCATCTGGGCCGCAACCTGTTTCAGCAGGGCAAGGTGAGCCAGGGGCTGATGGCCTTTCGTCAGGGGCTGATGCACTATCCGCAAGATCCCCTGCTGTCGCGGGAACTGGCGCTGTTGTACCGGAACAGCGGATTTTTGCAGGCGGCCACCCACCTGCTCGAAGACAGCCTGACGCAGTTTGAAAACCCCCAGACCCGCCGGGTGCTGGGCTCGCTTTTGCTGGCCGAGGGGGCCACACAATCTGCCGCCGAGGTGTGGCTGCCCCTGCTGGAAAGCGCACCGGAACTGCTGGACCCCCTGGAAGTGGTGCAGCTGGCCACCGCCCTGGAAGACGCCAGCACCGAATGCGCCGTGTGGTGGCGCGTACTGGAAGAAAATCTGGTGCCCCGCAGCCACGAAAAAATCAGGGGCGCGTTTTCGCAGTTGTTTCAGGAACGGGAAAAAAGCGTGGCACAATCGTAATC
>CAYJOG010000162.1:0-5765 GCA_964371695.1 uncultured bacterium | reverse complement strand
AATCCTCCATGCCCACCGCGCCGCTCACCACACCACAGGCCGCCGCCACGGGCGAAGTTCTCAAGCACACGTCCTCACTCTGCCCGCAGTGCCTGGGCATGTTGCCCGCCACGCTGGAGGTGTTTGAAGGCGACGTGTGGATGCGCAAGACCTGTCCCGAACACGGCGAATTTTTCACCCACTACTGGCGCGACGCGGTGTTTTTCCGCGAAGCAGACCGGCGCATCCACACCCACACCATCTGCCACGAACTGGTGTGCGCCAAGGGCGAGATTTGCCACGACCACTGGGACCGCAGCACCACCCTGATGATCAACGTGACCGAGCGCTGCAACTATGACTGCCCGGTGTGTTTCAGCGAGACCAACCTGCCGCACCGCGAGGACATGACGCTGGAACGTCTGAAAACCCTGCTGCCCAAACCCAAACCGGGCCACACGCCCAATCTGGTGTTTGTGGGGGGCGAGCCCACGGTGCACGCCGGTTTGCCGGAGATGCTGCGATATTGCACCGAGCTGGGTTATCTCAGCCGCTTGGTGACCAACGGCAGCCGCCTGCTCAAACCGGGTTATCTGCAAACCCTGCACGGTGCCGGGTTGCGGTGGGTAGTGTTGCAGTTCGACGGCTTCAGCGAAGAAGTCCACCAAAAGCTGCGCAAACGCAACGACCTGATGCCCATGAAAGAGGCGATTTTCAAGGCGGTGAACGGCGCGGGCATGAGGCTGCAACTGGCCACCATGGTCAAAAAAGACGTGAACCTGCGCGAGGTGGCCAAAATCGTGCGGTTTGGCCTGAAGAGCAACGACACCTTCTGGTGCAGCACCTATCCCCACAGCTCCATTCACAAAAACCAGACCCCCCAGCACAGCACCCACGTGATCGACGTGATGGAAGCGCTGGAGGACGACCTGGACGGCCAGGTCACCCGCTGGGATTTTCTGGAAAGCATGGACCTCTTCAGACGGCTGGCGGTGCTGCGGCGCGACGAACACCTCACGCAGAAACTCAGCATCTACCCCATCGTGCTTTTTCAGCAGGGAGACCGCATTGTGCCGGTGAACCGTCTGGCCACACTGGGCGGCGCGGTGAAACACCGGGCGCTGGCGTGGGAGATTCTCAAAAACCTCAAGGCGTTTTTGAACTTTGAAACCAGCACCCTGCCCAGGGGCTGCCTGTTTTTCACCATCGAGAAATTTCACAACGACGACAGCATTGATCTGGAAGAAGCCAGCCAGTGCCACATGGCCTATCTCACCGAGCGGGGCCTGGTGCCCTTTGACATCTTCAACACCTATTACCGCAGACGGTTTGGCTTGTAGGCTTAAGCCCATCGCCGCAAACCTTTTTGGAGTAGCGGCGGGCTATCGCCTTCTCGCGGCTGGGCGCCCCAATGGGCGCTACGCCTGCTTGACCACCGAGGGAAACTCAGCCGCCAGCGCCACCGGCTGGCCCTGGGGTTTGGCCAAAGGGGCACGGTGCCTCTTTCGGATGGTGAACAGGTTGGCCACCATGCTCAGGCTGTCGGGAATGGGCCGCACACTGCTTTCGGGCATGTGGCGCACCTGCACCGGCAGACGGTGGATGACAAAACCACCCTTCTGGGCCAGATAGAGCAACTCGGTGTCAAAACCGAATCCGGTGATGGTGATTTGCGGAAACAGCAGGTGGGCGGCGTTGCGGCGGAACATCTTGAGCCCCGCCTGGCTGTCGGGCAGGCCCTGATACAACAACAGGTGGGTGAGACGCGAATAGGTGGCGCTCATCAGGCGGCGCAAGAGCGGCGGATGGGCTTCGTCGGAGACACTTTCGGGGTGGGCGCGACAGCCGATGAACACGTCGGCCTGGGGTTGCTGGCGGGCCGCCTGAATCATCAGGGGCAGATGGTGGGCGAAGGGATAACTTTCGTCGGCGTCGGTGAACAGCAGCCAGTCGCCGCCCGCAGAGACCATGCCCGCCGCCACCGCGCCCCCCTTGCCCTGGTTGCGGGGCAGTTCCAGCACCTTCAGGTTGGGAATGACCCCCCGGAACCCCCGCGCCACACCGGCGGTGTTGTCGGTGCAGCCGTCACACACCACCATGACTTCGGGGATCACCCCCTGGGGCCACTGAAAGGCCGCCAGATTACCCAAAGTGCCCGGCAGGCGGGCTTCTTCGTTGTAGGCAGGCAGAATCAGGCTGAATTTCATGTCTCTGGGGAATCATCGTCCTGAGAGGCGTTTTCGTAAAGCCCCCCTGAAAACTTTCTGTGTTTTGGGCAGGGCACGGGTTATCAACACCCCTCAGCATCCACCCCGGCGGCTGTTTTTTGACAGGATTTTGGTCGCTATTTCATCACCGGCAGGCCGCTGGGGACTTTTTCGGGGGGTATGGGTTTGCGGCTGTCGTCGGTGAGGGATTTCAGAAACACCACGAGGTCTTCTTTTTCGGTGCCGTGCAGTTTGAACTTCATCACCTGCCGGTTGATGTTGGGCAGGTCGTGCCCCACGCCTGCGCCGCCCCCCTTGCCATAAAAATCGATGATTTCCTCAAGGGTTTTCATGCTGCCGTTGTGCATGTAGGGCGCGGTGAGGGCGATGTTGCGCAGGGTGGGCACCTTGAAGGACTCCCGCATGCCTTCGGTGGGGTTCTGCTCCATGGCCCCGATGTCAGGCGGGTCGCCCTTCACCGGCGGCACCCCCACCGTAAACAGCCCAGTGCCCGAAAAACTGGGCGGCACATGACACTCAAAACACCGGGTGTTCAGGCCGCGAAACACATTCAGCCCCCGTTTTTCGGCGTCGGTGAGCGCGGTTTCGTCTCCCAGCACATAACGGTCATAACGGCTGTTGGTGGACAGCAGCGTGCGCTCAAACGCCGAGAGGGCCGTGAGGATGTTCGGAATGCTCACGGCGTCTTTTTCGTCCTGACCAAAGGCTTCTGCAAACAACCGGCGGTATTCTGCGATTTGGGTGAGTTCCTCCGCCAGCAGGTCCAGGCGTTGATCCATTTCGTCGGCGCTGGTGATGGGAAACATGGCCTGATGTTCCAGCGAGCGCGCCCGGCCGTCCCAGAACAGAAACCCGTCAAAGGCGCTGTTGTAAATGCTGGGGGTGTGGCGGCGCAGGGTTTTGCCCCCCTGGCGTTTCAGCCCCACGCCGGTGGCCCCCTTGCCTCGGCTCAGGCGCTGGCCGTCGGCCAGTCCCTGTGTGGGGTCGTGACAGTGGGCGCAACTGGCGGTGTTGTCGCCGCTCACGATGGGGTCAAAAAACAGAAGCCGCCCCAGGGCCACCGTGCGCAGATTCACCGAGGCCACCGCTGCGTCTCCCATGGCGGGCCAGGGCCGCAGCAGGCCGTTGGGGGGAATGTCAAAGGCCAGGGCCTCGTCGTGAAAAATGCAGCCGGTGTTCACCTCGTCAAAACCGTCAGGGCAGCGGCCTTCACCCCCTGCCCGCACCAGGGCGGCCCGCCCCAGAACAATCAGGCCAAGGGCCAGCAAGGCCATGGCCACAAGGCGGAATTTCCCAAAGCGAACGGATTTCACACCGCCATATTAGACGACTAAAAACTCCTGAACCGCCATAATTCTTACCCGCTAAACTGCCGCTCATGTACAAGATTCTCTCTGAACTCATGGACGGCGTGGCCCAGGCCTATGGCGACACCGCCAAGGCCATGAAAGGCACACAGGATTTGCCCAAGGCCCCCGTGCCCGATGTGCGCCACCTGCTGATTGGCCGCTCCACCAAAGACCCCCAGGCTTTTTTCGGTCTCAAGGAAACCCCCGCCATCCGCTGGCAAAAAACCGTTTCGCGTTATGCCCTGGCGGGGCTGGACACTTACGAGGGAACCTTCCCCAGCCCGCTTACCACACCCTTTCCCGGCAACAACCGGGTGCGCGTGGTGTGGGCGAAACACCGCGACCAAAAGCCCCGGCCCACGGTCATCATCCTGCACGGTCTGGTGATGCCCGACTATGCGGGCATGGACCAGTTGCCCTTCTGGTTCCGGGTGCATGGCATGAACGGCGTGCTCATTGACCTGCCCTATCACATGAGCCGCACGCCCCCCCACGTGAACAGCGGCGACCTGGCCCTGCGGGCCAATGCCGACTGGGTGCTCTCGGTGATGCTGCAATGCGTGCTGGACATCCGCGCCCTGGCGGCCTGGCTGCGGCACAACACCCCCACGCCCGCCATTGGTTATTTCGGCATCAGCCTGGGGGCCTATCTGGGCCTGCTGCTGAGCTGCGTGTGCCGCGATTTTGACTTTGGCATGTCGGTGGTGGCGGTGGTGGACACCCTGGAGGCGTTTCTGCGGTTTGAAGACCTGGGCGAGGAGATTCTGGGTTACGAAAAAGAAATGGGCCACGACCACCCCATCCGCACCGACCCGCGCATGGACACACTGCTCAGCCCCCTGCACATGAAGCTGCTGCAGAACCCAGACAGCATCTTCATGGCCAACGGCGAGTTTGACCATCTGGTGCCGCCCGACCATGCCCTGATGTTCGCCAACAAGTGGAAGCTGCTCCACTTTCACCTTTACCCCGCCGGACACATCAGCACCATCACCGCCAACCCGCCCATGTGGCGCGAACTGCACCAGTTCATGGCGCTCGCGGGCAGCGGCGGGTTTAATCGCACCTAACCCCACATCAGGAGGAACCATGTCACAGGCCAAGGCACAAACCCGCGCAGGCAACCTGCACGTCCCCCACGAACTCATCAGCCACAACCCCGCCACCGGTGAAGAACTGGGGCGCGTGCGCACCGCCACCGAGGCGGATGTGAAAGCCGCCTTTGCCGCCGCCGGTCAGGCACAGGCCAGTTGGGCCGCCGCGCCGGTGGCCGAGCGGGTGAAGCTGTTTGCCCGCTGGCGCGACCTGATGGTGGAGCGGCAGGATGAAATCATCGCACTCATCAGCGCCGAAAACGGCAAAAGCCACGGCGAGGCGCTGGTGGGCGAAGTGCTGAGCAGCGTGGACACCCTCACTTATTTCTGCGGCAAGGCCGAAAAAGACCTGGCCGACGAGCCGGTGAGCCTGCGCATTCTCAAAACCCAGAAAACCGTGCTGGTGAAAACACCCTTTGGCGTGGTGGGCGTGATCACGCCGTGGAACTATCCGTTTTATCTGAGTGTGTGCGCGCTCGTGCCGCCGCTGTTGGCGGGCAACGCCGTGTTGTACAAACCCAGCGAGTTCACCCCCCTGCTGGGGCAGTTGCTGCACCGTCTGGCCATGGAGGCGGGGATTCCCGCCGAGGTGTTCGCCCTGTTGCAGGGAGACGGCCAGGTGGGGGCGTGGATTCTGGAACAACCCATTCACAAGGTGTCGTTCACCGGCAGCGTGCCCACGGGGCGGCGCATCATGGCCGAAGCGGCCAAAAAACCCATTCCCGTCACGCTGGAGCTGGGGGGCAAAGACGCCATGATCGTGCTGGAAGACGCCGACCTGGACCGCGCCGCCAAGGGGGCCGTGTGGGGGGCCTTCGCCAACTGCGGCCAGGTCTGCGCCAGCATCGAGCGGGTGTTTGTACATGAGAAGGTCTACGACGATTTTGTGGACCGCGTGAGCGCCCTCACCCGCCAGTTGCGCGTGGGGGGAGACCCGGCCAGTTACGACGTGGGGCCGATGATCAGCGACCGCCAGCGCAAGATTGTGGCCGCTCAGGTGCAGGACGCCCTGGCAAAAGGGGCCACGGCGCTGACGGGCGGCGAACTGCCCGCCGGGCATGAGGGGCATTTTTATCCCCCCACCGTGCTGGTGGACGTAAAAAGCGACATGAAGG
>CAYJOG010000161.1:0-6795 GCA_964371695.1 uncultured bacterium | reverse complement strand
CATTTCTTCTTCGCGCTGCGTCATGTCGGTGTTCTGAAAGTAACCGCCTTATTCCAGCACGATCACCTTCATGCCCTTTTCGCCCAGGCGCACCGCCGCCGCCGCGCCGCCCGCGCCAGACCCCACAATCACCGCGTCGGCCTTCAGCTCAACCCGGCCTTTGCGGCTTTTCAGCGCCATCATCGGCATGCGTTTCATGGTGTGAACCCCCCGGGTTTTTGTGGGGCCCAGGGGCCGTCATAACCCAGCTTTCCCCAGGTGGCGGGCTGTGTGTAATAAATGAAATACACCAGCTTGCGGGGGGCTTCCTCAAGCAGGCGCAGGGTTTCGTTTTTGCCGGTGGCCAAGCCCCGCAACACGGCGCGGCCCTCTTGCGGCGCCAGGGCAGCAAAGGGCGAAAACTTCATTTTGATCAGGGGCAGCCAGTTGAGCACCTTCATGGCCAGGTCAAAATCGGCCTGCAGATAACCGGGCGACATGCCCATGAGGTTGTCGGCTTTTTTGAGGAAGGCTTCTTCATCCAGGGCAAAACCCTGGCGCTGCTCGGCGGTGAGGATGGCCCGCCAACTGGCCAGCAGCACCACCACCGCTACGGGCGAAAGATATTGGGGTTTGAAACCCAGGGCCGGGGGCCGGGCGCGGAAGCGGTTCCACAACAGGCCCTTGCCCAACCCCGCCACCACCAGAAAGGCCAGGAGCGTTTTGAGAAACACTCGGCGTTTGGGTGAAAAACCCGTGGCCACGGGGCTGCTGGGGGCTGGTTGATTGTCCACAGGCTCAGGTTAATGCCCCTTGGGGGCAAAAAAAAGGGTCAAGTGACCGAATGGTTGGCCTAGTGGTTCATCCGATTTGAAATGAGTCGCAGCGATGTCCTCATCGCTGCTGTATGGGTGCGGTGGGGACACCGCACCTACTCCTCATTTTTAAACAGACGAACCACTAGCCCGGCTCGGTGATCACCGGGGCCATGGTGTCTGCGGCGGGTTCAGCCGGTTCCACCACGGGTTTCATGAGGCGCAAGAGCAGGTGGTGCAGGTGATCACGCTCGTGGCGGGTGCCGGGGTCGGCCACCGGGTGGCGGGGCATTTCCAGCTCCACCTCCATGCGGCTGAGCCAGCCCGACACCAGGGCGGCGTGCAGCAGGTCTTCCAGATTGTCATGGCCTTCTTCGCCCTCTATGGGTTGGCGCGCCTGGGCCGCCATGCGCTGGGCCAGCCCCTTCATCGCCTGTGTCACCGAGGCCCCGGCCTGATATTCCAACTGGCCCCGCAACTCGCCGGGGTTTTCACCCAGGCGGTCAAAGAAATACTGAAGCCTGTCCGAGAGCGGATTCATTTCATCCTGCACGCGGCCTTTGCCCTCGTCGTGGGTCAGCAGGCGGCGGTTCACCACCCGTGTCTCCAGACTCACCACGGCGCTGCGGGCTGTCTCGGCCCACTCGCTGAGAAACTCGTGAGAGGGCTTGCCCTCTGGCTGGGGCACATGCAGGGGATGGCCCACGATCACGTGGACTTTTTCGAACTGCAACCGGCTGGGGTTGTATTGCAGCTCAAAAGGAAAGTTGAGCAGCTTGCGCATGAAGGGGGGCAGGGCCTGGGCCTCGGCGCGGGCGCGGATGCCCACCACCGCCATGGGCACCACCGGCGCGTTGTTCTGAATAGCGAGGCGCACAAAGCCTGTCTGGAACCGCCCCACCGGCGCGGTGAAACGGCCTTCGCTGATGTATTCCCAGCCTTCGGGAAAAACGCCCACCAGCCCCCCGGCCTTGAGGATTTCTCCGGCGGTGCGAAAGGCCTCTTTGATTTCGGCGGGGTCTTTGCTGACAGGAATGGCCCCCAGCTTTTTCATGATCTCGCCCCACACGGGGATGTTGTAGAGGTAACTGCCCGCAAACCAGTGGATGGGCCGCTTGATGTTGGCGATGAGCAGGAACGGGTCCATGTCGCTCTTGTGGTTGCTCACCAGAATCGCAGGCCCCTCGCCCGGCACCAGATGGGGGTTTTCCACGCTGATGTCGATCACCACGTCAAACCACGGTCGGCTCACGCTGCGAAAGCGCTTGTAAAAGGCTGGGTCAAACCCCGTGAGATCGGTGGCGATTTCGGGATAACTCATGAACAGGGGCATTTTACCACCAAACCGGGAAGCGGCTATTGGCTTTGCGGGTTGTCGTGGTTCATGGGCGGTTGGGGACACCTGTCACACCAATGAACATTCAAAATAGCAGGAATGTTCATTGGATTGATTGGCCTTGCCGTTCGTCGTGAACGGCTGCGGCCCGGCGCGGCGCAGGCGAACCCTGCGGGGCTGGACGCCTGTTTACCCCCCGCACTGTTTGGCCAGCACGATGAGTTGGGGGCTGACCTTGAGTTTGGCCCGGCTGGCGGCGGCTTCGTCCAGGCACACCTTCACCTTGCCCCCAGACTCCACCAGCGCCAGCACCGCCCCCTTGCCCGTCAGGCCGGGGCCGTCTCCCACCACCAGCACCGGCGCGCCTTTCACCGCCGCCGACACCTTGGCCAGGTCGCCGCTGCGGGGGCCGTTCACATACACCAGATGCGCTTTTTTGGCCTCTGCCGGTGACGCGATGCGCACAATCTTGATAGCCCGGTTCTCTACCGTTTTACCTTTCAAAAAACCATCCAGCGCGCCCGCAAAGGGGTCGCCCCCATAAAGCGCCAGCACAAAGGGGGCCGACCCGCCCGCAAAACTCGACCCCGGCCATTGCACGAGTTTGAAAAAGTTGAACAGATAGGCCGCCTTGATCTGCTGCGCCGTCAGCGCGCGGGCAGGCCCGGCCATCAGCAGGCCCGTCACCACCAGCCACAGGGCCATGTTTTTGATTTTCACAGGCTTGCCCTCTGTCTCTGGTTACCCGTTCGGCCCGGCTTCTAACCTCAATACCACCAGCTCAGGCGGGTGAACACCGAGCGCGGCACCTCTTGTGTGTCCACCACGCCCAGGTTGGTGTTGAAGGCCCCCACCTCTTCGCGGCGCTGGTCCAGCAGGTTGTGGGCCACCATGGACAGTTTGAAGTTTTTGGACTTTTGCCAGTGCAGGGCGGTGTCCAGGCGGTAGCGTTCCTTCACGTTCACTGCCGGATTGGTGGCGTGCTGGCGGCCACTGGTGTAATAGAGCGTGGGGGTGAACTGCCAGCGGTGTGACAACTGCGAGGCCACCTGCACACTGGCGTGGTTGCGGGGCGATTTGTTGTCGGCAAAACCCACGATGTCGGTCTTGCGCCGGTCATCGATGTAACCCCAGGTGCCCGTCACCAGGGTTTTGCCAGAAACCTTCCAGCGCGTGGTGGCCTCCAGGCCCCACAGGTTTTTTTCGGTCACGGCGTTTTGCAACTGCTGGTCAATCACCCAGGTGGTCACGCCGTTCTGGTTGACGGTGGCATTCACCGCGCCCTGTTTGGCGGTCACCTGATTTTCCACCTGCATCACAAAACCGGCGAGGTCCAGGGTGAGGTTTTCGCCGCTGCTGGTGCGCACGCCGCCCTCCAGGCTGGTGACGTTTTCGGCCTTGAGGTTGGGGTTTCCCAGCAGGCGGGCCACCAGGCCGTGGGCCGGGTTGCCCAGCACCACCGCGCCGGCGGGGGGCGGAAAAATGGCGATGGGGGCGTCCACGTAGGTTTCAAAAAATGTGGGGGTGCGCACCACCCGCGACAGACCGCCCCACCACGTGGTTTTGCTGTTGGGCGTGAACACCAGTTGTGTGCTGGGTTGCCACTCAAACTCGGTGAAGGTGTTGCGCTCAAACTTGGCCCCGATGGTCCATTTCCAGCGGTTCGGTTTCAGCACTTTTTCCATCTGCACAAAACCGCTTTCGATGTGGTCGTTGGCCTTTTTCACGCTGGTGATGGCGATGTCGTTGCCGGGGTTCATGTGGAACTCGTTTTGCCGCAGTCCCAGGCCCCAGGTCAGCTCGCTGCGTTTGGCCAGTTTGAAGCGGTGTTGCAGGTCCAGGTCCCAGGTGCTCACACCGTCAAATTCGATGCCGGTGCCCAGGGTGTTCTTTTTGGCCTTCAGGTCATAGTTCTGGTGATAAACCTGCAACGACCATTTTTCGCCATCTTTTTTGGTGCGCTCATAACGGGTGAGCACGTGGCCGCCGGTTTTGGCCACGGTGTAGGGGCCGGTGACGGGGGCGAACGTGTTGTGACTGAGGTCGTTGGTGAACTCTTTGGAGTAACCGGTGTAGGCCTCGGCGTCGAACTTCACCAGCGTGTCTTTGCGGGGAGTCCATTCCACCTTCGCGCCATAGGTGGTCTGGCGATAACCGTTTTCATTTTCAGCGCCGGTTTTGGTGTTGAAACCATCGCGGGCAAATTCGTTGAGCCACACCCGGTAAGTGGCCTCCTGGCCCAGTTTGTCACCGTGGCGCAGGTTCAGTCCGTGGCGTTCTTCGTCGCCCAGCACAGAACGCACCACGCCGCCCAGGGTGTCTTGAGTGGAGCGGGTGAGAATGTTGATGACGCCGTTCACGGCGTTGGCCCCCCACAGGGTGCCGCCGGGGCCACGGATGATCTCCACCCGGTCGATGTCCTCCAGGTTGAAATCCAGGGCGTCCCAATACACGCCGCCAAAAGCGGGGGTGTACACGCTGCGGCCATCCACCAGCACCAGCAGCTTGCCGGTGTAGGTGCCGTTGAAACTGCGGCTGGCCACATGCCAGATGTCGTCTTCCAGTTGGCCCACGTCCAGGCCCGGCACCAGACGTAGTGCGTCCGCCAGGGCGGTGACGCCGGTTTTTTCAAGGTCGTCGCGGGTGAGCACCGTCACGGCGGCGGGGGTCTCGGAAAGTTTCTGGGCTTTTTTGGCCACCGAGGTGACTTCCATGTCCGCGAGCGCGTTCAGATCAATGTCGGCGAGAAAATCAGGAATCGCCTCCACCGCTTTTTTGCCCCCCTTGGTTTTGGCTGGGGCCTTGGCGGCGGGCTTTTTTTTGCTGGCCGCCAGCGCAGGGGCGGTGGGCAGCAGCAGCGCCGCGCCCAAAAGCGCCAGCGTCTGAAAGCGGGTCCGTTTGAAAAGGTGGGACATGGGTTGCTCCTTCCGGTTCAGGGTCTGAGCCGGTGTGGTGGATTTTTTTCATGAAGGTGACATGAAGAAAACTGGCCGGATTGTAACCAGACACGCCCCTTGTCAAAGCCCCCGCGTTTTGGCGGCGGTTTGTTGACGGGCCGGGTTTGTGCCTGCCAGTGTGTGAATATCCAGGTCGGGTGATTTAAACTCATGACCCAACCAAATGACCGGAGGCCCCATGCAGGACACCATGAAATCCCTGTTCGAGAACATCAAAAACGATGAATGGGTGTGGATGGAACAAATGATCACCACCCATGAGACCCTGTTGCCCGAACCGTTGCGAAACCTGCCCCTGGTGCGTCAGGTTTCCAAGTTGATGATGGTGGTGGCCCTGGTGCCCGTGGGGGCCGCCAGCCTCATCCGCAACCTGCCCGACAATCCGGCGGAGGAGTTTTAACAACCACCCTGCTGGTTCATCTGACTCAAAATGAGGAGTAGGTGCGGTGTCCCCACCGCACCAATCAAGCAGCAATGGGGACACCGCCGCCAATGCTGTCAGGTTTGTGAGAAAAGCCCCGGATTATCAGGGGTTTTTTGAGGTAGCCCCGGCGTCCCGCCGGGAGTGTACACCGCGCCAAAGGCGCGCACCATTCAGATTCCTTTTCGTATTTCCCTGAAAAAATCCTGTTTTGTGACGCCTTCGGCGTTTTTTTGCTCCCGGCGGGACGCCGGGGCTACCAATTAACCTGACAGCTGGACATCGCTGCTACTTATTTCAAATTGGATGAACCACTGCGCCCATTCTGGAGGGGCCAATTTTTCTTCAGCCGCCTTAAAAACCCTTGAGGCAGGGCCGATAGAGCATAGGATGCTTCTGCTGTCGCCCGCCGCACGCCCCGTTATGGCCGAGACTATCCCCACCACGCTGCCCCAGCGCATTCCCCACACACTCATCTGCGTTCCCACCTACAACGAGGTGGAAAGCATTGGTGAACTGGTGCGGCGCATTGGCGAGGTGGCCCCCCAGGCCGAGGTTCTGGTGGTGGACGACGGCAGCCCCGATGGCACGGCCAATCTGGTGCGCGAGATGATGAAATCCCACCCCGGCCTGCACCTGCTGGACAGAGGGGCCAAGCTGGGACTGGGCACCGCCTATCTGGACGCCTTTCGCTGGGGCCTGGAACGGGACTATGAATATTTCTTCTGCATGGACGCCGACCTGAGCCACCGGCCAGAACACCTGCCCAACTTTTTCAAGCTGCTCACCGACAGCGACGTGGTGGTGGGGTCGCGCTACATGCCCGGCGGCGGTGTGCAAAACTGGGGCTTTCACCGCGTGGTGCTCAGCCGGGGAGCCAACATGCTGGCCCGGTCGGCCACCGGCCTGAAGGGAGCGGACCTCACCAGCGGTTACCGGGGCCTGCGTCGCCGTGTGGTACAGGTGCTGGTGAACAGCGACATTCGGGCCGAGGGTTATGCCTTTTTGGTGGAGGTGTTGTTCAAGGCCGCCCGCAGCGGCTTTTTGATGGCCCAGACCCCCATTCTTTTTGAAGACCGCCGCCACGGCAAAAGCAAACTCAGCAAGCGAATTATTCTGGAAGGCGCTTTGATGCTGGGCCGCCTGGCCGTGGGCCGCCTGCGGGGGAATTAAACACAGCGGCATAAAAAATGCCGCGTCCTTGGGAAACAGGCCGATGGGGAGGGAGGGCTTTTCTATTACCCTCGCCCGCGCCCCAGCGTGGGAGAGGGTGGTTTTTACTGGCGT
>CAYJOG010000160.1:0-6807 GCA_964371695.1 uncultured bacterium | reverse complement strand
CGAACCACCCCTGAGCAGATCCCGCCAGTAATTTTCCCTGGGCTTGCCAATCACGATCTGGCTCACGTGATTGCGCCGCGCCGTGCGCACCAGCGCGCCGGGCACGTCGTCGTCCTGCACCGAGATGACTTCCGCCCCCAGTTCCTTGGCCAGGGCAAGATTGGCTTCCAGCCTGCTGGCGTCTTTGGGTGAAAGGGGTGTCCCGGAATCCACATACACGGCAAACCACCGGGCCTCCATGTTGTAGGCCACGCGGCGGGTCCAGCGGATAAGCCGGGCCGACCACGGGCTGGGGCTCACGGCCACCAGCAGGCGGGCCGCACCTTTGGCGGTTTTGCTGCCGATTTCCAGCAGGCTGGTGAGTTCGTGTTCCACCCGCTCGGCGGTGAGGCGCAGGGATATTTCGCGCAGGGCCGTCAGGTTGGGAAGTTTGAAAAAGTTTTCCTGGGCGCGGCCCGCCCGTTCGCCCAGATACACCTTGCCCTCCTGAAGGCGTTTCTGAAGCTCCTCTGGCGGAATATCCACCAGTTTCACTTCTTCTGCCCGCTCCAGGATGTGATCAGGCACGGTTTCTCTCACCGGTGCGCCGGTGATTTCCGACACCAGATCTGACCGGCTTTCAAAGTGCTGCACGTTCAGCGTGGCGTAAACGTCAATGCCCGCCTCCAGAATTTCCAGGACATCCTGCCAGCGTTTGGGGTGACGGCTGCCGGGGATGTTGGTGTGGGCCAGTTCATCCACCAGCACCAGGGCGGGGTGGCGCAGCAGAATCCCGTCCAGGTCCATTTCACTCAGTTCCACACCCCGGTAGTCCACCTGTCTTCGGGGCAACACCGCCAGCCCCTCCACCAGGGCTTCGGTTTCTTTGCGGCCGTGGGTTTCCACCAACCCCACCACCACGTCCACACCCTGGGCCAGGCGCTCATGAGCGCTTTGCAACATGGCATAGGTTTTCCCCACACCGGCGCACATGCCCAGGAACAACCTCAGCTTGCCCTTGCCTTGACGGCTTTCTTCCTCCTGCATGCGATGAAGCAGGGCTTCGGGGTCTGGCCTTTGGTCTTCTGGTGGGTTCAACGAAAGGCTTCCTCCACCGCCAGGTTCAGCATCAGCACGTTCACCCTGGGATCACCAAACAGCCCCAGTTCCGGCCCCTGCACCGATTCGTTCACCAGTTTATTGAGCTTCTTTTTTCCGGCACTGTCCAGTCCCCAGGCCTGGGCCACGCGGTTTACCTGAAACCGCGCCGCCGACGGGCTGATGTGGGGGTCCACGCCGCTGGCTGAGGCAAAAATCAGGTCAACGGGAACGCGGGCTTTGGCGCCAAGCCCGTGGGCTTGGCGCAGATCAGCAGCCCGTTGCTGCACTGTTTCGGTGAGCGCCTTGCTGGCGGGGCCAAGGTTGCTGCCGCCAGAGGGTTGAGGATTGTGCGCAATGGCCGAGGGGCGGCCCCAGAAGTGTTTGGGGCCGGTGAATTCCTGACCCACCAACACTGAGCCGGTCACCTTTTTTCCTTTTTTCACAAAGCTGCCTGCTGCCTGATGGGGAAACACCACCTGGGCCACACCGGTGACCAGCAGCGGATAGGCCAGACCGGTGAGCAGGGTAAAGACCACCATGGCCCGAAGTGAAGTGGTGAGATGTTTCATGTTCATTTTTTTGCTCCTTTTAGCAGCGTGTTACGCCGTCACGCCAAACCCAACAGGTTGATAACAACGTCCAGCACCTTGATGCCAAAAAACGGAAGAACCAGGCCGCCCAGGCCATACACCAGCAGGTTGCGCCGCAACACCGCCACCGCCCCCAGGGGCCGGTAAGGCACACCCCGCAGGGCCAGCGGCACCAGGGCAATGATGATGAGCGCGTTGAAAATCACCGCACTGAGAATGGCGCTGCGGGGGCTGCCCAGCGCCATCACGTTGAGCATGGAAAGCGGCCCGGCGCTGTGGCCCGCGGCATAAGCCACGCCAAACAGGGCAGGCAAAATGGCGAAGTATTTGGCCACGTCGTTGGCGATGGAAAAAGTGGTGAGGCTGCCCCGCGTCATCAGCATCTGCTTGCCGGTTTCCACGATGTCGATGAGTTTGGTGGGGTTGCTGTCCAGGTCCACCATGTTGCTGGCTTCGCGGGCCGCCTGGGTGCCGGTGTTCATGGCCACCCCCACGTCGGCCTGGGCCAGCGCCGGGGCGTCGTTGGTGCCGTCGCCGATCATGGCCACCAGCCGCCCCTGGGTCTGTTCGTCGCGGATGCGCGCCAGTTTAGTTTCGGGTTTGGCCTGGGCGATGAAATCATCCACCCCCGCCTCGGCGGCGATGGCGGCGGCGGTGATGGGGTTATCACCCGTGATCATCACCGTGCGGATGCCCATGGCCCGAAGCTGGGCAAACCGCTCCTTGATGCCCCCCTTCACCACGTCCTTCAGTTCCACCACGCCCAGGGCGCGGTTGTTTTCGGCCACCATCAGCGGCGTCCCGCCCCGGGAGCTGACCTCGTGCAGCGTGTCCAGCAACTGCTGCGGCGCGTTGCCCCCTCGTGATTCAATAAAAGCCCGCACACTGTCGCCCGCGCCTTTGCGGATCTGTCGGCCATCCAGGTCCACACCACTCATGCGAGACTCGGCGGTAAAGGGTACAAACACCGCGCCCATGTCGGTCAGGTCGCGGCCCCGCAGGTTAAAACGCTCTTTGGCCAACACCACAATGGAGCGGCCTTCTGGGGTTTCGTCGGGCAATGACGAAAGCTGGGCGGCGTTGGCGAGTTCTTCTTCGCTCACCCCCTGGGCCGGGTGAAACGCCGTGGCCATGCGGTTGCCCAGTGTGATGGTGCCGGTTTTGTCCAGCAACAGCACGTCGATATCGCCAGCCACCTCCACGGCCTTGCCGCTGGTGGCGATGACGTTTTTGCGGATCATGCGGTCCATGCCGCTGATGCCGATGGCCGAAAGCAGGCCGCCGATGGTGGTGGGAATCAGGCACACCAACAGCGCCACCAGCACCGGAATCGTCACCAGTTTTTCCAGCGGCATTTTGGCCTCAACCGCCGTGTATTGGGCAAAAAACCACAGGCTGCCCACGGCCATGAGAAAAATCAGCGTCATGCCCGACAACAGCATGGTCAGGGCGATTTCGTTGGGTGTCTTCTGGCGCGAAGCGCCCTCCACCATGGCGATCATCCTGTCCAGAAAACTGTCTCCGGCGCTGGCGGTCACCCTGATGAGAATGCGGTCGCTCAACACCTTGGTGCCGCCGGTGACCGCGCTGCGGTCACCGCCCGATTCACGCAACACGGGGGCTGACTCCCCCGTGATGGCCGATTCATCCACACTGGCCACGCCTTCTACGATTTCACCGTCGCAGGGAATCACGTCGCCCGCCTCGCAGACCACCAGGTCGCCTTTTTGCAGCAGCGTGGCTTTGACCATTTCCACATTGGAGCCGTTCATGCGCTTGGCCATGGTGTCGGTGCGGGTTTTTTTGAGGCTCTCGGCCTGGGCCTTGCCCCGGCCTTCGGCGAGGGCTTCGGCAAAGTTGGCGAACAGCACCGTAAACCAGAGCCAGATCACGATCTGCACGCCAAAGCCGTCGGCTTGGTCCTGCAGGCCATCTTTGGCCAGAATCACGGTGGAAAGCGCCGCGCCCACAAAGGTTACAAAAATGACCGGGTTCTTGAGCAGGGTGCGGGGGTCCAGTTTGCGGAAGGCGTCTTTTGCCGCATTCAGCAGGATGTCTTTCTGGAAGGTTGAAATTGATTTCTCTTCTTTTGACATGGGGTTCTCCTGGAATGGAACTGCGCTAAAAACTTCTGCCCTGAAGCAGGAACAGGTGTTCGACAACGGGGCCCAGCGAAAGAACCGGCAAAAAGGTGAGCGCCCCCACCAGCATCACCACGCCAACCAGCAACACCGCAAACAGCGGGCCATCGGTGGGGAATGTGCCCGAAGAAGGCGGTGACACTTTTTTGCGGGCCATGCTGCCCGCGAGGGCCAGGACAGGCAGGATGACGCCAAACCGCCCCACCAGCATGGAGAATCCCAGGGTGAGGTTGTAATAAATCGTGTTGGCGTTCAGGCCGGCAAACGCACTGCCGTTGTTGCCCGCCGCGCTGGAATAGGCATAAAGCATTTCGCTGAGACCGTGGGGGCCGGTGTTGGCCCGGCTGCCGAGGCCAAGGGGCAGCACCGCCGCCAGGGCTGTGAACAGCAAAATGCAGGCGCTGGGCAAAAGAATGGCCAGCACGGCCATTTTCACTTCGGCAGCCTCCACTTTTTTGCCCAGATACTCCGGCGTGCGCCCCACCATGAGGCCCGCGATGAACACGCTGAGCACAACAAACATGAGCATGCCATAAAGCCCCGCGCCCACACCGCCAAAAATCACTTCGCCCAGTTGAATGTTCAACAGGGTCACCATGCCGGAAAGGGGCGACAGGCTGGAATGCAGCGCATTGATGGAGCCGTTGCTGGCGGCGGTGGTGGCCACAGACCAGAGCACACTGTTGGCGTGGCCCAGGCGCACTTCCTTGCCCTCCATGGGAATCAAGCCCCCATAAAGCGGATTGCCCGAAAACTCTGAATAAAGCGAAAGCCCCAGGCCGCCGACAAACATGAACATCATGGCCCAGAACAGCACAGCCCCCTGTTTTTTCTGCCCCACGATGCAGCCATAGGTGCGGGTGAGCGCCGCCGCCATGCCCAGCAGAAAAAACATTTCCACGAAGTTGCTCAGCGCCGTGGGGTTTTCAAGGGGGAAAGCGCTGTTGGCGTTGAAAAAACCGCCGCCGTTGCTGCCCAGTTGCTTGATGGCCACCTGACTGGCCGCCGGGCCAAGGCCAATGAGCTGGTCTTTGCCCTCCAGCGTTTTGATGGCTTCGTAGGGGGAGAAGTTCTGCACCACGCCCTGGCTCACCAGAAAAATGGCCGTGAGAATGGAAATGGGCAGAAAGATGTAAACCACGCCGCGGGTCAGGTCGGCCCAGAAGTTGCCGATGTGGTCGGACTGTTTGCGGCCCAGTCCCCGCGCAAGCGCCAGCAACACCGCAATGCCCGTGGCGGCGCTCACAAAGTTCTGCACCGTCAGACCGGCCATCTGGGTGAGATGACTCAGTGTGGTTTCACCGGCGTAACTTTGCCAGTTGGTGTTGGTCATGAAACTGATGGCGGTGTTGAGCGCCAGATGCCAGGGCACGCCCGGCAGGCCCTGGGGGTTCAGCGGCAAGGCCCCCTGGGCCACCTGCAACAAAAACACCACCAGCAGCCCCAGAAAGTTGAACCCCAGCAACGCACCGGCATAGGACTTCCACGTCATTTCCGTATCCGGCGAAACACCCATCAGCCGATAAGACCCTTTTTCCAGAGGCCCCAGCACGGGGCTGAGCAGGTGTTTTTCGCCCGCAAAAACCCTGGCCATGAAATCCCCGACAACAGGGGTCAGGGCCACCAGCAGACCGAGGTATAAAAAAATCTGAAAAACCTCCAATTGACTCACTGGTTTTTCCCTCCCTTTTTGCCAAAGAGAATGGGGAGCAAGTACCCCAACAGCCCAATGGCGGTAAAAGTTATCAGCATAATGACCAGTGTCCTGAAAAATTCCGGTGACATGATGTTTTTAAAACCGCTCAGGCCGGATAAGCGCTGCGGTGAGATAACCCAACAGGCCGAGTGTGGTGATGGCGGCAAGCCAAAGGTCCATGACGATTCCTCCTTCTGATAAAGGAATATCGCGCCTTTGACATCAAAGTGGGGTAAAGGATTGCCTTGCCCGCATAAAAAAAACATCAAATGACACGGGATTGTCTGGCAAACCGCCCAACCGCCCCACCCGTTTGCTCAGGCATTGGAAGCCGTCGCATAAATATCAAAAAGATGGCTTCTGGCAGGTCAGGAAGACCTGCGCCGAAAACCGGAGGGTTATTAACCCGCAGGTTTTCGCGCTCGTGGCCGGATTTTACTTCCGGCCACGGCGTTCGAATAAATCCATGGATGGATTTATGAGATGAGTTCTAAACTATCAAGCATGTCCGCACTGTCGGTGCATCTGGCCTATGACGGCTCCATGAATGGCGACTGGATCGCCCGATATGCGTTTCATCTGGCTTTGGGCAGTGTTCCCCGCCGGATCACGGTGCATTGTGTGCTGGATGGCGGCCTGAACGAGGCGGGTTTTGCCCCCCGTGTGGCCGCGCTGAAAACCGAAGCCGGGTTGCTGGGCCTGGAGGTGGCGGTCCGCCAGCATGCCTGCCTGGGCACGGTGGCCGCCACGCTGTGCGCCGTGTTGCCCAAGGGGTCGGAGCAACTGGTGGTGTGTGGTGTGCGGGCGCGGGAATCGGGCAAGGGCATGTTGGCGGGCACGGTGAGCGAAAAGCTGCTTCAGGCGGGACTGTTCCGTGTGCTGGCGGTGCGGGTGGTGCATCCGGGCGTGCTGGGCGCACCCCAGGACGTGCTTTTTGCCGTGTCGGGCAATCCCGCCACGGTTTACCGGGGTTTGCCCGTGCTGGGACAACTGGGGGGGCAGATCAAAAACCTGCACCTGCTCAGGGTGATGGAACAGAACACACTGGCCCTCAGGCGCTTGTCGCTCAAACGGCACGAGGCCCTGATGACCCAGGGGCGTGGTTTTCTGGGCGAGGTGCAGGCCACGCTTTTGCGGGAACTGCCCCACGCGCCCGCCATGGACCACACCGTGGTGGTGTCTGACGACTGGCCCAGGGAGGTGGTGATCGAGGCGGGCAAGGTGAAGGCGCGACTGATTCTGATGGGGGGCACGGAGCGGTCTTTTCCCGTGCGTTTCCTGTTTGGCGACCCCTATGAGC
>CAYJOG010000159.1:0-6807 GCA_964371695.1 uncultured bacterium | reverse complement strand
GCATTCTGCTGGACCTGGGTTATCACAGCGGACAGTTGGAGACTGTCTCCGGTTTGAGTTATGACCGGCCCGGTGCGTTGGACATGCGCCTGAGCGAGGGGGTAGGCCCCTCGGCTGCGGACCTGCTGGTGCGGGCTGATGAGGCGGAGTTGGCTTTTTGGTTGGCGGAATATGGGGAGGAACCCCACGCCCGGCGCATCGCCCGGCTGATCAAAAAGGAACTCCCGGCCCTGGACGAAATCACCAGCCAGTGGCTGGTGGCGCTCATTCGCCGTTACGACCCCAACCCGCCCCGCGCTTCGGGAAAAATCCGCCGCGTGTTTCAGGCCCTGCGCATTGTGGTGAACAACGAACTGGAAACCCTTTCTCTGGCGCTGGAAGAAGCCCTGCGTGTGCTGGGCGAAAAAGGCCGCCTGCTGGTCATCACGTTTCACTCCATTGAAGACCGGATGGTCAAGCTGGCCTTCAAGGATTTTCAGTCTCGCGGCCTGGGGCGCGTGCTGAGCAAAAAAGCCGTCAAGCCAAGCAAAGAAGAAACCGCCGTCAACCCCCGCGCCAAAAGCGCACTGCTGCGTATTTTCGAAAAAGACACCACATCCTCATCCGCCACCCCAGAACAGGAGCTTCCCTCATGAATGCCTATGCCCCCCGCCCTCAATCCGCCCGCCGCCGTCAGCGGCAGCAACAAGTCACATGGTTCCGCATGTTGCTGGGCATCAGCCTGGTGGGCATGATGGGCCTGTTGCAGGTGCATCTGCACGGTCAGGTGGTGGAAAGCGAGTTTGAGCTGAGCCAGGCGAGACAGGGCATCGCCCAGGCCCGCCAGGATATCCAGACGGCGCGCATTCACATCGCCCAACTGGAAAGCCCCGATCGCATCGAGACAGAAGCCCGCCGCCAGTTGAGCATGGTGCGCCCGGTGCGGGTGGTTTACATCGAAAAATCGGACCCCCCCGACGGCGCTGTGGCGGTGAACAACGTGGATGACAGCCTAGAGACCACGCCGTGAGCCGGCAGCCAGGCCCCAACCGTCACGACAGGGATTTTCACCTGTTTGTTGTGCTGCTGGCGGGGTTTGTGTATCTGGGGATTCACCTGTTGCGCCTGACGGTGGTGGATGCCCGCACCCTGCGGGCCAAGGCCGACGCCCAGCGCGAGCGGGTGGACGTGATTCACCTGGGCCGGGGCCGTGTGCTGGATGCCCGGGACCGGGTGCTGGCGGGCAACGTGGCCGCCGTGAGCCTTTATGGCGACGCCCGGATCATTCCCACCCTCGCCGATGCACAGCGGGCTTTTTCGCGCATCGCCAGTGTGAAGGACGCGAAAAAAGGAGAGTTCCTCCGAAACTTTGAATCCGGCAAACGGTTCTATTGGGTGGCCCGCAATCAGGACCCGGCCCGCCTGCCTTTCATCAAGTCCGAGGGGGGCCGGTTTCGCAGCACGGTGCGGGAGTTGCCCGTGGTGCAGAGCGAGCGGCGGGTTTATCCCAAGGGCAGTCTGGCGGGTCACCTGCTGGGGTTCACGGGCGTGGACAACCAGGGGCTGGAAGGGCTGGAGCTTCAGTTCGAAGAAGCCATGAAGGGCCGCGAAGGCCGCGTGGAAATGAAGCGGGATGGCCGGGGGCAGGTGATTCCCGGCTCGGTGCGGGTGGTGCGCAGCCCCCGGTCGGGTCTGGATGTGCGGCTGAACCTGGACGCCTTTGTGCAGCACAGCGCCGAACTTCATTTGCAGGAAATGGTGAATGACTATCACGCCAAGGGAGCCAACGCCGTGGTGGTGCAGGCTGCCACGGGCCGTGTGCTGGCCATGGCCAGTGTGCCGCGCATCAACCCGGCGGGCGCGCGGGCCGTCAAGGCCGATGGCCGCCGCAACCGATTGCTCACCGACGTGTATGAGCCGGGCAGCGTGTTCAAAACCATTCTGGCCACAGCGGCGCTGGACAGCGGCCTGGTGAAACCGGAGGACCGTTTCCCCAGCCCCGGTCGCATGCAGGTGGGCAAACACATCATCAAGGACTCGCACGAAAAATCCTATGGCATGGTGACGCTGGGGACGATTCTGGAGAAATCCCTGAACACCGGGGCGGCCCACGTGGGGTTTCACATCGGCGCGCCGGTGCTGGAAAAATATCTGCGGGCCTATGGGTTTGATTCACCCACGGGTCTGGAACTGGCCTATGAATCTCCCGGCCTGTGGCCCTATACCGAAAAAGGCGGCTGGAAGAAAATCCAGGTCGCCACCCTGAGTTATGGCCACGGCATTGGCGTGACGCCGCTGCAAGTGGCCCGCGCCTACGCCGCCATCGCCAACGGCGGTGTGCTGATGCCCCTGAGTCTGGTGAAACAGGTGGGGCCGTGGTCGCCCTTCAGCCCCAAGGCCAAGGCCAAAAATCTGCCCAAACCCCAGGCGCCCCGCCGCGTGATGAGCGAAAAAACAGCGGCGCTTTTGCGGAAATATCTCATGGCCGCCGCCGAAGAGGGCACGGGCAAATCGGCCATGCTGGTGAGCCACCACGTGGGGGGCAAAACCGGCACCACCCGCAAGGTGCGGGCGGGTGGGCGGGGTTATGAGAGCCGTTACATCGGCAGTTTTGCAGGGTTTTTCCCCGCCACGCGGCCTGAATACGTGATTGTGGTGACGGTGGACGAACCCAGCGGATCGGGTTATGGCGGCGTGGTGGCCGCGCCGGTGTTTCGCAAAATCGCCGAGGACATGGCGTTTTATTTCAAGATCGCCCCCGACAAAAAAGAGGCTTCTCTGGCGTTGCAGAAGGTGAAGCGGTGAAGCTCGGCCATCTGTTGAGCGGCCTGCCCAGCGAAATGCTGGGCGGTCGCCCACAGGTGGTGGTGCAGGGTGTGCGATATGACAGCCGCGAGGTGGGGGCGGGGGACGTGTTTGTGGCCATTCGGGGATACAAAACCGATGGTCACGATTACATCGCCGAGGCCGTGGCCCGTGGCGCGGCAGTGGTGGTGGGCGACCGCCGCAGCCCGCTTAAAAAGCTGGCCGCCACGGTGGGGGACAGCGTGTGTGTGGTGTTCACGCCCGATGCGCGCCTCGCGCTCGCCCACATCGGCAGCCGGTTTTTTGGTGAGCCGGGCAAAAAATTGCAGGTGGTGGGGGTGACGGGCACCAACGGCAAAACCAGCACCACCTACATGCTGCACCACTGCCTCCACGCCATCAGCCAAAAGAGCGCGCTTTTTGGCACCATCGTCAACCGCATCGGCGACGACGTGCTCTCGGTGCGTCACACCACGCCGGAATCCCTTGACCTGCAGGGGCTGCTGGCGCGGTGCGTGGAGAAAAAAATCCGCCACGTGGCCATGGAAGTTTCCAGCCACGCCCTGGCGCTGAAGCGTGTGGCCGGTGTGCCGTTTCACGCTGGCGTGTTCACCAATCTCACGCAGGACCACCTGGATTTTCACGGCACGCTGGCCCGATATTTTGCGGCCAAGCGTCTGTTGTTCAGCGAGTTTCTCAAACCCGCCGGGCGGCCCGGCGTCATCAATCTGGACTGCCCCTGGGGCCAGCGGCTGGTGCGTCTGATGGGGCCGCTGGCCATCACGTTTGGCGCGCACCCCCGGGCGGATTACAGACTGCTTCAGGCCCGGCCCTCTCACGCGGGCATGGCGTTTTCTTTCGCGCACGGGGGCGAAACCCACGCCGTCACGCTGCCGGTGCTGGCGCTGTTTCACGCCCAGAACGCCCTGGCTGCCCTGGCGGTGTTGCATGGTGTGATGGGTGTGTCCATGCAGCGGGCCATCGGGTTTTTTGCAGATTTTGAAGGCGTGCCGGGGCGGTTTGCACCGGTGGTGGCGGGTCAGGATTTCTGGGTGGTGGTGGATTACGCCCACACGCCTGCCGGTGTTGAAAATGTTCTCAGCAGCGCCCGCGCCATGAACCCCCGTCGCCTGATTGTGCTGCTGGGGTGTGGCGGCGACCGCGACAAAAGCAAACGCCCCCTCATGGGCCAGGTGGCCGAGGAACTGGCCGATCACGTGGTGCTCACCAGCGACAACCCGCGCTCTGAAGACCCGCAGGCCATTCTGAAAGACATCGAAGCGGGCATGTCCCAAAAACGCCGCCGCACTGTGGTGGCCGACCGCCAGGAGGCCATCGCCGCCGCCATTGCCATGGCCAAACCCGGCGACATGGTGGTGCTGGCGGGCAAGGGACACGAAACCGAGCAGATCTTCCGCGACCGCACCCTTCATTTTGATGACGCCGAAGTGGCCCGCCGCGTGCTGGAGGCCCGCCGGTGAGGCCCAGGAACATTGAGGAAATCACCGCCATCACTGGCGGCCAGTTGTTGCAGCAGGGCAAACTCGCTCATGTATCCATGGTCTGCACCGACACCCGCGCCATAAGGCCGGGAGATTTTTTTGCCTGTCTGCAGGGGCCGAATTTTGATGGCCATGCTTTTATGCAGCAGGCGGTGGCGGCGGGGGCCTGCGGTGTGCTGGCCCAGTGTGAGAAACCCGCCCGCTGGCCGCGCCACGCGCATTTTGTGCGGGTGAGCGACACGCTGCTGGCGCTGATGGCGCTGGCGGGGGCCGAGCGGCGTGATTTTGCCGGCCCGGTGGTGGGGATCACCGGCAGCCACGGCAAAACCACCGCCAAGGAATGGCTGCGGCATCTGCTCACGCCCCATTTTGTGCTGCTCACCAATCTCAAAAACCACAACAACGAACTGGGCGTGACGCAAACGTGGTTGTCCGGCACACCCGCCACCGAGGTGGTGGTGATGGAAATGGGCATGCGGGGGCTGGGGCAGATTCGCCTGCTCTGTGGCATCAGCCAGCCCACGGTGGGCGTGATCACGGCGGTGGGCAGCGCCCACGCTGGCGAACTGGGCGGCGCGCAAAACGTGGCCAGCGCCAAGGCCGAACTGCTGGAATCGTTGCCGCCCGAAGGCGTGGCGATTTTTCCGGCGCTGGTGCAAAATCGCCCGCTGCTGGAAAAAGCCGCACAGGCCCGTCTGTCGCTGGTGGGAGAGGGCACGGACCTTTGGGTGAGTGACGTGACGCTGCTGACCGAAGGCGGCACGGTGTTCACCCTGCATCACCGCGGATGGTCTGAAAAACTGCGCCTGCGCCAATGGGCGCTGGGGCAACTGGACAATCTTTTGCTGGCGGTGCGTGTGTGTCTGGAACTGGGCCTCGCGCTGGAAGAAATTCTGCCCGAAATCGGGACTTTCGCCGGTGTGGCCGAGCGCGTGGCGCTGGTGTCGGCGGGCCGCCACCGGCTGATCAACGACGCCTACAACGCCAGCCCCGAAAGCATGGCCGAGGCCCTGCGCATTGTGGCCGCCCTGCCCGGCGGGGGACGCCGCCTGCTGCTTTTGGGCGACATGCTGGAGCTGGGAGAAGACAGCGAAAGTTATCACCGGGGGCTGGCCCCGCTGGTGCTGGCGGCCAGTCCGCAGGCGGTTTTTCTGGCGGGGCAACATATGGCCGCTTTGGCCGACGAGCTGTTTCAGTCGGGTTATGACGGCGTGCTGCTGCACGAAGAAAATCCTTCGGCGCTGGTCAAGCCACTGGTGAATCTGCTGAAGGCTGCAGACCCGGCGCTGGTTCTCATCAAGTCGAGCCACGGGGTGGGATTACACGCGCTGGTGGATGGTATCAAGGAGCAGGCGGCATGAAGGCGGGTGTGTTTCTCATGGCCATGGCGCTTTCATTTGTGCTGGTGAACTGGCTCATCAGGTGGTTCAACCAGCGGGCGCTGCATCAGGCCATCCGCGAAGACGGCCCCGCCACCCATCTGAAAAAACAGAAAACCCCCAGCATGGGGGGCCTGGCGTTTGTGATGGTGTTTGCCCTGGCGGCGCTGGTGATGGCGCGACAGAGTGGCGCGTGGTGGGTGGTGGTGATGTCGCTGGTGGGCGCGGCCCTGGGGGCGGCGGATGACTGGCTGAAGGTGTCGGGCCGCGACCGCCGGGGGCTGAAGGCGCGGGTGAAAATGGGGGTGCTCACCGTGGCGTCGGTTTTGTTCGGCCTGCACCTGCTGGCCTCTGGCGGCGCGGTGCAGACGCTGCCGTTTGGTTTGGGTGTGTGGAAAATGGGCTGGCTGATTGTGCCCTTTACGCTCTTGGTCATCACCGGGGCGAGCAACGCGGTGAACCTCACCGATGGCCTGGACGGCCTGCTGGGCGGCCTGATGCTGCTGTCGCTCACCACGCTGTTTGCCCTGCACAGCTTTGCCGCCGAAAAACAGTCCCTGGGCTGGATGCTGCCGGTGGTGGCTGGCGCGGTGGGGGGATTTTTGCTGCTCAACGTCCACCCCGCCCGCATTTTCATGGGCGACACGGGCAGCCTTTTTCTGGGTGTGTTTCTGGCGGCGTGGTGCCTCAAACAGGGGCTGGCGTGGTATCTGCCGGTGCTGGGGCTGGTGTATGTGGCTGAGGCCCTGAGCGTGATGTTGCAGGTGGCCAGTTTTCGTCTGTTCAAAAAACGCATCTTTCGCATGAGTCCCCTGCATCATCATTTCGAAAAGGCGGGACTGCACGAAACCGCCGTGGTGGTGCGGTTCTGGATGGCGGGCCTGCTGATGTCGGTGGTGACGTTGTGGTGGGCGTGATGGGGCTGGGCAAAAACATCGCCGTCGCGGGCTTTGGCAAATCGGGCCGGGCGCTGGCCGCCCACGCCCTGTCTGGGCAGGCCCGTGTGACGGTTTTTGACGACAACGCCCCCGCCGACCTGCCCGCCGGTGTGCATTATGGCGGCGCGCTGAGCGCCCTGGTTGCGCCGGGTTTTGACGAGGTCTGGGTCAGCCCTGGCATCGTCCCCGGCCGCCTGCCGGTGG
>CAYJOG010000158.1:0-6820 GCA_964371695.1 uncultured bacterium | reverse complement strand
GCTTTATTCCTCTCACGTGCTGAGTGACGTGGAGGAAATCTGCCCCCAGGTTTTTGTGATGGCTGAGGGGGAGATTCGTCAGCGGGGCAGTCTGGCGGAACTGGCCCCCTACAAAGAAGGTCTGGAGGTGGTGTATCGCCAGAAGGGCGCCACCACCATCGAAAAAACATCCCTTCAGCGAGAGGAACTCCTGGGCTGGCTTCAGGCCAACCAGGAACAGAACGAGGTGCTGGAAGTGCGCCCCATTCGCGACACGCTGGAGGAACTGTTGCTGAAGGTGGTGGCCCAATGACGGGATTTGTGGGCATATTGCGCTTTACGGTGCTCAGCCTGTGGCGTGAGCGCTGGCCCTGGGCGGTGTTGCCGCTTTTGGCCCTGGGGTGTCTGGTGGCGCGGGTGCTGGCCAGCTTCACCATTGGCCGCGACGCCGCAGTGACACTGGACCTGGGGCTGGTGTACATCAACCTCACTGCCCTGCTCTGCACGCTTTACATGGCTCACCTGAACTGGTCGCGTGAAATGGAAAGCCCCTCGGCGGCGTTTCTGCTCACGCGCCCGCTGAGTCGCATGGTGTATGTGCTGGGGCGTTTTGTGGGCATGGCCGCCATGATGGCTTTTGTGGTGTTTGCTGGGGCCATTACCCTGATGGTGGTGGGGCGGCTGCTGGGGGTGCCGTTTAATGGCCAGGTGCTGGTGGCCGCCTATGGCATTTTTCTGGGACTGCTGGTGCTGCTGGCCTTTGCCACGCTCTCGGGGCAGCTGTCGTCTCCGGTGCTGGGGCTGATGGTGAGCGTGATTTTTTACATCACCACGCTGCTGGCCGATTCGGCGGTGGACTTCTTTTTCTCCCGTCAGGCCATGGCCCAGCGCCTGGGGCAGCCCGACGCCCACGCGGGTTTTTACAAATTCATGGGCCGCGTCATGGAGATTTTTGTGCCCCAACTGGGCCGGTTGAACTTCAAGAATCAGGTGATTCTGGAGGGGGCCGCCACACTGCCCGTGATTCCCTTTTTCCACCTCACGGTTTATGCCCTTACGTTTGTGGCGGTTTTTCTGGCCTGGGGGCTTTGGGTTTTTGAAAAGAAAGAATTTCCGTAAACGCTGATGAGCTCCATTCTCCGATTTGCCCCCAGTCCCACGGGGCCGCTTCACCTGGGCAGCGCCCGCACGGCGGCCTTGAACTGGCTGGCGGCCCGCCAGATGGGCGGGCGTTTTCTGCTGCGCATCGAAGACACCGACACCGAGCGGGGCACTGCGGCCTTTGAGCAGGACATCGTGGAAAACCTGTCCTGGCTGGGCCTGGATTTCGACGACGCCCCGCCCACGCCGGGCTTTCGCCAGAGTGAAAATCTGGCGCTTTATGACAAAGCCCTGTCGGAACTGGCCGGGGCGGGGCGGGCCTATGGCTGTGACTGTTCACCCGACCGGCTGGAACTGGTGAAAAAACGCCAGCTTTCCACTGGTCATCCGCCCCGTTATGACGGCCATTGCCGCGAACGGGGCCTGCCGCTGGAACCCCCCAACGTGGTGCGGTTTGGCCTGCTGCCAGATGAAGACGCTGCCTGGGAGGATCTGATCAAGGGCCACCAGCACATTCCCCGCCAGGGCCTGGGCGATTTTGTGCTTCGCACCAGCCATGGCCGCGTGCTGTTTGATCTGGCGGGCGTGGTGGATGACGCCGCCATGGGCATCACCCACGTGCTGCGGGGCGAGGACCACCTCACCAACACCGCCCGGCATCATCTGGTGCAGCGGGCGCTCGGCTACACCTCTCCCGCCTATGGCCACCTGCCGCTGCTTAAAGACGCCAGCGGGGCCAAGCTGAGCAAGCGGGCGCTGGAGGGCCTGGGGTTGGGGGCGTTGCGCCAGCAGGGATACCTGAGCCAAGCCGTGCTGCTTTATGCCCTGGATCTGGGGGAGGGATTGATACGGGACGAACAACTGGAAACGATTTTTTCACCCGATGGCCAGCTTTTGCCAGCGCAACTGCCTCCCTGGAAACACCTGGCCCGTGGCGGTGGCCGTGTGGACCTGCACCATCTGGATCACTTCCAACGGCGTCTGGTGGGGCATTTGCCGGAAAACGCCCTCATGTCCCAAGCCAAGGTTTTTGAAGGGGTGGGGGAGGATATCCGGGACTGGCCCGTGGCCCGTGTGCGCGAGTTCTGGCTGGGCACACCACTGCTGAAAGATTTTGCCGTGCAGTTGGACCACCTGCACCAAGGGGGGGAATGGAAAGCCGAGTGGCCCGAGGGATTACGGCCAGCGATTTTGGCATTGGTGAGTCAGGATGCCCATTGGGAGAGTGAAGAGGCCTTCAAGGCCGCCTTGAAACAGGCCGCAGCCGAACAAGGGCTGAAGCCCGCCCAGATGTTTCACGGCCTGCGCCACCTGCTGGCGGGCATGGAAGGGGGGCCTGGGTTATGGCTGATTATCCAGACCCTGGGAGCCGAAAACGCCAGGGCGCGGCTGAGGCAGGGGATTTGATTCGTCAATCAGGACTTAACGCCTGGGGCTGATATTCAACACCATGAAACTTTATTCGCTTGGGGCTTGATTCCGGGTGATTATGCGAAGTATCATGGGGACCATGTTGACCAAAAAGATCACTTGCCCCACCTGCGGATGGAGTGGCTTCAAGGGCGTTGACACCCGGCGGCTGAGGCATCTGGTGATCTGCCCGGAGTGCAAAACTTCCGTGGATGTGGACCTGACGTTGAGCGAAGTGGCTCTTAGCGCGGTGCGCAGGCAGGATCCCATTCCCCAGCCGCTGGTTTATCCCCGCATCGAGGCAAACGCCTCCTGAGCCACCGCCCGGGCGATGGTTGAGGTGGTGAAACGGGTTGCCGGACAAGCTGGCCGCTGAGCAGGAAGAGGCGGGGATTGCCCCACGGCCTGTCGCCAGCAATGGGCGAACTGTTTTTACCGCCTCGGCGTCGGAATCCGGCGGATTGTGTGGTGCGCGAACCGATGCTTCTTTGGTGGTGACGTTGCCCGGCGGGGCCGTGTTGCTTGCGGTGGCCGCCGGAGTGGGGGGGGAGTCGGGCGGCGAAGACCTGGCTCGTCTGGCGGTGGAAAGCCTGCACACCACCCTGCTGGACGCGGACCCAAAAACCGAACAACAGGCCCGCCAAGCGCTGCACCGGGCTTTTGTGCTTGTACACAAAAGGCTCAAAAAAGTTGCTGCCGATGGCTCTCTGCGCCAGGGGGTTGCCCTTACGGCCGGTGTGCTGGTGGGGCCGCTGTGGGTGGTGGGGCACTTTGGTCACACGGCGGCCTATGTGGCGCAGGAGCGGCGACTGGTGCGTGTCAGTCCCCCGCACCTCACGCGGTTGCCCCAGGCCCCTGAGCAGAGCGTGGTGCGCCTGAGCGGACGCCTGCTGGGCCACGACCCCGGCGCGATGGTGGAAATCACCGTGTCGGAGCTGGCCTCCGGCGAAGGGGTGCTGCTGGTGAGTCCCCCCCTGGTGGACGCCCTGAAAAACAAGGAGGTACGGCGGCTTTTTCTTGCGCCCCTCAGCCCCGGAGAACTCACCCGGCGGCTGGCCTGCGCGGCGGTGGCGCTTTCGCCACACACCCAGGCTACGGCGGTGGCGGGTTTTGTGGGGGTCAGCACACTGGCTCTGGAGCAGGCCGCCCCCATGCCCCGTTGGCAAAAAGCCGCCCTGGTGGGCCTGCTGGCAGCGGCAGCGGCGGGAGCGGTGGGCACGTTGCGCGGCGGCCCGGTGGAAAAACCAATGCCGGTGATGCTGGCCTCTCAGCCCCTGTCCGGTTTTGTGGATGTCTACACCACACCGGCGGGCGCACGGGTGTTTTTCAACGGGCGTTATCAGCCCCATCTCACGCCCCATCGTGTGCGTATCGGCAAAAAAGGGGGCGAACTGTTGCTCGAAAAAGAAGGCCACGCCAGCGAGCGGCTCTGGCTGGAACCCCACGGCGAGCCGGTGCTGAAGGTGGTGCTCAAACCCCTGCCCAAGGCTGTCGAGAGCCTCAGTCCTTCGGCGCTCCTCAGCGGCAGCCAGCCTGCCAATAATCTCGTGAGCATTCTCAGCCCCATGAAGGTGATTCAACTGAAAGTGGACGAGGGCGACTGGACCCCCGTGGTGCTGGAGGCAGGGCGTCTGCAATGGTTTGTGCCGTCGGGCAAACACACGTTGCATGTCCGGGCCGGTTCCTCGGAATACGCACGCCCCATCACCATGCCCACGACCCAGCCTGTGAAGTGGTTTATCCCCGCCGAGGCAAACCGGGCGGGTCAGGCATTGTCCGGCTCGGCGGGGGGGAAGAACAGGTGAATGGTGGCGCCCTCGCCGGGAGTGCTTTCAACCCTCACAAAACCCCCCAGCTGGCTCATGAGTCCGTAGACCATCGAGGCCCCCAGGCCGGTGCCTTTGCCCTGGTGCTTGGTGGTGAAGAACGGTTCAAAAAGACGCGCCTTGGTGGCGTCGTCCATGCCCGTTCCGGTGTCTGTCACGCTCACCTGCACATAGTCGTAGCGGGGTGTTCCGCCGGGGCCGCTTTCCTGGGTCAGACGGGTTTCGATGAGCAGGATGCCGCCCCTTGGCATGGCGTCGCGGGCGTTGGAGGCCAAGTTCAGCAGGGCGGTTTCCACCTGCTGGCGGTTGGCCATCACCGGCGGCAGCCCTGGCTTCAGCGACAGTGAAAGCGCCGTGTCTATATTCAGCATTTTCTTGATCAGGGGCCTCATGTCCCCCAGCACTTCATTGATGTCCAGGTGCTGTTTGTGCAGGGGCGACTTGCGGGCAAATGTGAGCAACTGCTTGGTCAGGTCCCTTGCCTTGTCAGCGGCGGTGAGGATTTCCTTGAGCGGCTCCACGGCGCTGGGGTTGGTGACCTCGCAGGACTCCACCAGCAGGTGGGTGTTCAGGCCGATGATGGTGATGATGTTGTTGTAATCGTGGGCCACACCCGCCACCAACTGGCCCAGGGCGTCCATCTTTCGGGCCTGAAAAAGATCCTCCTGAATTTTTTTCCTTTCCGTGATGTCACGCGAAATGCTCAAAAAGCACAAAAACTTCCCCTCGTCGTCAAACACGGGCGCGCCGCTGACATCCCACCAGCGCTCCATGCCGTCTTTTCGCCGGATGGCCATCTGCATCTGGTAAGAACATTTTTTCCGGTCTGTTTTCCTCGAAATGACCTCTGCTGTCTGATCAAGGCTGTTCAGTGAAAAAACCTGGAGGGGAATTTTTCCTTTTAATTCTTCGAGCGTGTAGCCGCTGTCGTGTTCAAAAGCTTCGTTCATCCACAGGATTTTTCCTTCTTCATCCAGTATCAGCACGCCATCGGTGGTGCGCTGGGTGATGGTGGCCAGCTTGCGCATTTCCTCGGTGGCGTTGCGCCGTTCCGTGACATCGCTGAAAACCCCCACATAACCGCTTATCTGGCCCGATTCATCCCTGAGTTCACCCACGTGCAGGTCGAGCCAGTAGGCTTCGCCGTTTTTCCGGTGTCGCAACAATTCCCCGCGCAATGACCGGGTTGCCAGGACATTGGCCATGATTTCCAGGCTGTGGGCCTCTGCCGGTGGAGAATCGGCGTTGAACTCGGCGGGGGTTTTGCCCAGCACATCGGCCAGTGTGCGGCTGGTGATTTTTTCAAAGGCCTCATTGGCCCAGACCACACGGTGGTCCTTGTCCAGTATCAGCGCCCCCAGGGGCATGGCCTGGGCCACCTGCGCCATCTGGAACTGGTTTTTGGGGCCGATTTGTCCCTGGCTGAAAAACAGTAACTGGTTGTGATCCTGAACGCAGCGGCTCAACTGGATGGAAAACTGTTCGCCGCTTTTTTCGGCCAGTGTGACATTCAGCGTGTTTTCTTCATCCGGCCCGGCGGGGGGGTGTTCAAACCCGGCGCGTAGCCACAACAAAAAGGTGGTTTGCTCCTCAGGGATTGGAAAAATGTGTTTGACCAGTGTGGCTGCGTCGGGAATGTCCTGTGTGTGATAACCATAGCGGTTGGTGAAGGCGGTGTTCACCCGCTGCACGGCCAGTGTTTCGCCGGAAAGGTTGGTGTTGCGCAGCAGCACCGCCGGGAGCGGCAGGTGGTCCAGCAAAGAGTTCAACCAGACAGGCATGGAGTTTTTTGTTGCGACGCAGTTTGTCATTCTGATGAAAAAAAGAGGTTTACTTCCCCCAGCCCAGCTCCCAAAAAACAGCGGTCAACTGACTCACCGAAAAGGGCTTGGCCATAAAGCGGCAGGGGGCGAAAAAATCCAGTTGGTCCATGCAATCGGCGTAACCGCTCATGAACACGATGGGCACGTGCCGGTTGAGCTGGCGGATCACCCTGGCAGCCTCCTGGCCGCTCAGAGAGGGCATTACGAGGTCCAGCAGGCAGGCGCTGATGATGTGGTGCTCAAAGGCGTCCGTAATGTCAACCACATGGGGATTTCTGAGGAAAATACCCTTCCAGCCCTGCTGCTGAAAAACCCGCTCCAGCCCCCGCAGAATCAGGGCTTCGTCATCCGCCACCAGAATGTACCCCGGCGGGTTTTCCCTGGGTGGGATGGTTTGGGACGGTTTATCCTGAAGGATGGAAGGCATGGTTGTATTTATCCTGTGGCTAAAGCTGCCGCTTGATCATAACTGTTCATCAATAGAACCAATTTGGTTTGAATCAAATCGATAAGGTCTTAGCAATTTGCGGGCCAAGTCCTGACGCTTTTTGAGAATTGACCGGCGTTGAGCGCCATTGTTGCCGGGGCTGGCGGAGATTAAAAAATATGTAGATCAGGCGCGGCGTCCATTGCTGTCAGGTTTACCTGAGTAGCGGCGACGCCCCCGTCGCCGTGAAGGGC
>CAYJOG010000157.1:484-6843 GCA_964371695.1 uncultured bacterium | reverse complement strand
CACCTGACCCTGGTTGAAGAAAGCCCCCCACACGGCGGCCTCGGCGGCGGCGTTCAGGTAAGCGTCTTCGCAGATGATCATCGGGTCTTTGCCGCCCAGTTCCAGCACAGCGGGGCACAGGCGTTTGGCGGCGGTTTCCATGATGTGCCGCCCCACTTCCACAGAGCCGGTGAACACCACCTTGTCCACGTCGCCCTCTACCAGCGCCTGACCCGTGCTGCTGCCAGAGCCGGTCACCACTTCCACCACGCCTTCGGGCACACCGGCGCGGTCAAACAGCTCGCCGATGCGCAGGCCGCACAGGCTGGTGGGCTCGGCGGGTTTGAGCACCACCGTGTTGCCGCAAATCAGCGCCATGATGATTTCGCTCATGGGAATGGCGAAGGGCCAGTTCCAGGGGCTGATGACGCCGATGACACCCAGGGGGGCATAAAAAAGTTTGGTGGATTTGGTTTTGAAGGCCACCTGGGGCATGGGCAGTTTTTCGTCGGCCAGCAGCTTGGGGGCTTCTTTGGAGAAATAGTCAATGAGGTCGCAGATGAGAATGATCTCGGCGTTGTGGGCCTCCACGCGGGGTTTGCCGCTTTCCTTGGAGATAAGCTCCGCCAAGTCGCCCATGTGGTTGAGGATGTCGCGCTTCACGCGCTTCATGAACTCGATGCGTTTTTCGAGGGAGAACGCCGCCCAGCGGGGCTGGGCTGCACGGGCGCGGGCGATGGCGGCGCGCACTTCGTCGGGCGTGAACACCGGGTAACTGCCCAGGTCTTCGCCAGTGGCCGGGTTGGTGCTGATGCGCTCCACCCGTGCCGGGGCGTGGGCTTTGGGGGCCGGTTTTTTAGGGGCGGCGGTTTTGGTTGCCAGTTTTTTGGGGGCTGCTTTTTTAGCGGGCTTTTTGGTGGTGGCGGTGGCCATGGTGATGCTCCTTCTTGGTGATGGGTGAGTCAGTGTAGTGGCAAAAAAGACAAAGCGGGAAAGAGAAAGGCATTGAGGGAAACCAGAAACTGGTGGGTGTTACCATCCGGCCATGTCCCCTGTTCATCCCAGAACTTTGGCCTATGCGCGGGAGCTAAGGGGGAGACTGACCGATTCAGAAGAGCTTTTATGGCTTCTGTTGCGAAACAGGCGACTGGGTGGGGTCAAGTTCCGCCGCCAACACCCCGTGTCGCCGTACATCCTGGATTTTTATTGTGAAGAACTGGCGCTGGGTGTGGAACTGGATGGTGGTCAGCATCTGGAAGAAAAACAACTGCAAAAAGACCAGAAGAGGGAAAACTTTTTCTGGGACCGTGGGATAAAAATCATCCGTTTTTGGGATAACGACGTGTTGTGCCGAACTGAATCGGTACTGGAAGAAATTTGGCGGGTTGTCGAAGCCCGAAAAGGGGGGCAATCCGCAGGTGCCGCATCAGAAAAAATCTGATTAACCGACTTGCCCTCTCCTTCAGGGAGAGGGCAGGCCGTAACCGAACGGAGTGAGGTTACGGGCGGGTGAGGGGGAAAGCCCGGTGGATCAAAAACCGAGTTCATTGCCCTTCATTCCTTATCCCCCTCACCCGCCTCGGGTTTCGCTGTGCTCAACCCTCGGCTGCCCTCTCCCTAAGGGAGAGGGCAAAGGCTTGTGGGCATCTGCCCCGTTCTTGAAAGCCTGTATTGTTTTTTAGGAAAATTATCCTGAAATGCCCTCTCCCTCAGGGAGAGAGCAAAGATTTTTGGGCCGCTTCCCCATCACGCCTTCAGCACAAACCGCACGTCGTATTCATTGAGTTTTTCGCTCTCCGGCAGTTCGGGGCAGGGTTTGTCCAGAAAACGCAGGGCGCGCAACATGCCGTTTTCCTTGATGAACCCCTCGTGTTCCTTCAGCGCCACCATCACCTCGCGCCCGGCGAACACCAGGGCTTCCACCCGGTCGCTCACGTTCAGGTTCATGTCCTTGCGGCGGGCGTTCACGCGGTTGTTGAACTCCCGCGCCAAACCTTCGCGCAGCAGTTCATCGGTCAGTTGCACGTCCAGCGCCATCATCAGGTCGCCGTCTCGCCCCACCGCAAAACCTTCTTTGGTTTTCAGGTCCACCCGCACCATGGTGGCCTTCAGGTCCACGGGGCCGTCGGCCAGTTGCAGGGTGACGTGGCCTTCCTTTTCCAGCGTCTGCGCCACCATGGCGCAGTCGCAACCCTTCATGGCGGCCTGGGCTTCCTTCACCCGTGCGCCCAGCACCGGGCCTGCCTCTTTAAAGTTGATCTGCACCTGAAACAGCGCGTACTGGCTGAAGTCATCGGGCAGTTCCAGTGCCCTGACGTTGATTTCTTCGGCCACGATGGGCCACACCTGCCGGATGAGTTCGTGCTGGTTTTTGGGGGCTTTGAGATAGGCGGCGGCTAGGGGCTGGCGCACCTTTTGGCGGGCCTCCTGGCGAATACACCGCCCCAGTTCGCTCAGCCGCCGGGCCAGTTCCATGCGTTCGTCCAGTTCGGTGTCTTCGTGGCCGGGCGTGGGGGTGGGGTAGTCGGTGAGATGCACACTGTCGGCTTCGCCCGCGCCGGTCAGGTTGCGCCAGATTTCTTCGGTGATAAAAGGGGTAAAAGGCGCGGCGATTTGTGTGATTTTCACCAGCACGTCGTGCAGCGTGAGGAACGCCGCCTTTTTTTCGGTGGTCCATTCGCTGGCCCAGAAGCGGTCGCGGCTGCGGCGCAGATACCAGTTGCTGAGTTCCTCCACCACGAAATATTCAATGGCGCGGGCCGCCGGGGCCACGTCAAAGTCTTCCAGTCTTTCGCGCACCTCGCGGGTGAGCTGGCTCAAGCGGCTCAATATCCAGCGGTCCAGTTCGTGGCGCTCGCCGTGGGGCACGTCAAACTGGTCGGGTGTGAAGTGGTCCAGGTTGGCGTAGAGCACAAAAAAGGAATAGACGTTGTGCAGGGTGCCCAGAAACCGCCGCCGGGCGTCGGCCACCACTTCGGGATAAAAACGTTTGGGCAGCCAGGGGTCAGAGCCGGCGTAGAGCGTCCATCGCACGGCGTCGGCCCCATAGGTGTTCATCATGTCCAGGCCGCTCAGGGCGTTGCCCTTGGACTTGCTCATCTTCTGGCCGTCTTTGTCCAGAATGTGTCCCAGCACCAGGCAGTGGCGGTAGGGGGCGGGTTTGTCCAGGGCGGTGGCGATGGCCAGCATGGAATAGAACCAGCCACGGGTCTGGTCGATGGCCTCGCAGATGAAATCGGCGGGGAAACGGTCTTCGAAGCGGTTTTTTTCGTCGAAGGGATAGTGCCACTGGGCATAGGGCATGGCGCCGGAATCGAACCAGCAGTCAATCACTTCGGGCACCCGGCGCATGGTGGCCTGCTGGCACTCAGGGCAGGTGAACGTGAGTTCGTCCACGTAGGGTTTGTGCAGGTCCAGATCGGCCAGGTGTTTGCCTGACAGCGCTTCCAGCTCTTTCACCGACCCCACCACCAGCTCGTGGGCGCAGCCCTCGCAGATCCACACCGGCAGGGGTGTGCCCCAGAAACGGTTGCGCGAAAGCGCCCAGTCAATGACGTTGTTCAGAAAATCGCCAAAGCGGCCATCCTTGATGTGTTCCGGGTGCCAGTGAATGGACTGGTTGTTTTTGAGCAGGCGGTCTTTCACCTGGGTCATGGCGATAAACCACGACTCACGGGCGCGGTACATCAGCGGGCTGTCGGGCCGCCGCCAGTTGAAGGGGTAGTTGTGTTTGAACTGCTCGCGGCGAAAGAGCAGATTTTTTTCTTTCAGCGCCCGCAGGATGGTTTTGTCGGCGTCCTTGAAATATTGCCCCTCCAGCCAGTCAACAGACGCTGAAAACGTGCCCTGGGGCGTGATGGGGTCCAGCAGGCTCAGGCCGTGGGCGCGGCCCAGCTTGTAGTCTTCTTCACCAAAGGCGGGGGCGATGTGTACAATGCCCGTGCCGTCTTCCAGCGTGACAAAATCCCCTGCCAGCACGGTTTCGCCTTTTTCCACCGGCAGGTCGGCAAACAGTCGCGTATATCGCTCGCCCACCAGTTTTTTGCCCTGCAGGGTGCTGAGGATTTCATAGGGGTTTTCCTCTTTGGCCAGCACTTTTTCTACCAGGGCCTTGGCGAGAATCACAATGCGTCCGTCCGCCAGTTTCACGCGGGCATAGTCGGCCTTGGGAGCCAGGGCCAGGGCCACGTTGGCGGGCAGTGTCCAGGGGGTGGTGGTCCACACCAGAAAAAACTCGCCGGGGGCGCCTTCACGCGCCATGAGCACGAATACCGAGGGGTCTTCCACCTCTTTGTAACCCTGGCTGACTTCGTGGGACGACAGCACCGTGCCCGTGAGGGGGCAATAGGGCACCACCTTGTGGCCTTTGTAGAGCAGGTCTTTTTCGTGCAGTTGCTTGAGCACCCACCACACCGACTCGATGTAGCTGTTATCGAGCGTGATGTAGGGGTGCTGCATGTCAATCCAGAAGCCCCCCCGGCGCACCGTGGTCTCCCATTCGCCCTTGTACTTCCACACGCTTTCGCGGCAGAGCTGGGCGAACTTTTCCACGCCATATTCCACAACGTCTTCACGGCTTTTCAGCCCCAGTTGTTTTTCCACTTCGATTTCCACGGGCAGGCCGTGGGTGTCCCAGCCGGCTTTGCGCTCGCAGCAGTGGCCCGTCATGGTGAAATAACGGGGGAAGAGGTCTTTCATGGCCTTGGTGAGCAGGTGGCCGGGGTGGGGCGCACCGTTGGCGGTGGGGGGGCCTTCGTAGAACACAAAAGGCTTCTGGCCGCGCCGGTTTTCCACCGAGCGCTCAAACATCCGCTGGGTTTCCCAGAGGGCGAGAAGGGCTTCTTCCTGGGCCACCTCAAAATGGCGGCCCGCCGGTTTATAGGGGCCGGGGCCAGAACGCATAGGGGAGCGAGTGTAGACCGGGGGAAGGGGAGATGAAAGAAAGAGCCTGGAGGGGGAAAATACTCACCCCACCCCCTGCTGACGCCACTGTTCCAACACACCGGCGGCCAGTTCTCGCACTTCTGCATCCTGCTCCTGTCCCACCAGTTCCTTCAGGGCCTGATGGCTGGTTTCGGCGGGGCACCGCCCCAGGCCGATGACGGCTTTTTTGCGCACCCACCAGCTCTGGTGGCGCAGCAGGGGCAGCAGTTCTTCCAGCGACAGTTCCTCCTGGCCCGGTCCGCCGACGCTCAGCCGCTCTACGGTGGCGCGTATCTCCGGGCTGTCGTCCTGCGCCAGGGACACCAGGGCGGTGGGCAGGCCGGGGTGGCCGCACACCTCCATGGCCCGCAGGGTGAGATAACGCACCTTCCAGTTGTCGTGCTCCAGCAGGTTGGGGGCGGCGGCGAAAAGGTCGGGGTCTTCCACCAGGGCGCGGGCGATGCGCTGAATGCCCTCCAGCGTGGGGGCTTCCCGCTCGGTGCGCACTTCGCGCAGCAGGTTTTCCAGCAGTTCCTGCACCCTGTTCGCCTGGGTCATGGCCGCACCCCCAGCAGGCGGATGCGGAAATCCACCGACAGCACCGAAGCGCGATAGGTGTTCTCCCGCGCCACCATGGACACTTCCACCTGGCCCTTGGCCTTGGCCACCGATTCGGCGGCCCGAAGCAGTTCGCTGGCCTTCACCTGACCCAGGCCGCCGGGGCCGGGCAACATGCCTTTTTTGATGGCCTCGCGCCGCCCCTGCAAAAGCAGCGACTGAAGAAGCCCCTCGGCCTGTTCGCGGGTAAGGGTGGTGCGGCCCGCCACCTTGGGGCGGAAGGTCTTTTTGGCGATCACCTCGCCCGCACGGAAAACCAGCCGGTCTTCGGACACCTCAAACCGCGCCACCACCGGCTGGCCGTGGAACACGTTGGTGGCGCTGAACACGCGGATGACATAGGACTTGTCCGGCTCCATGCCCGCCACCAGCGAGTCCAACTGGGGTTCGTAAAACAACAACGCCTGCTGGCCCTGATAACGCGCCCCCCGGTTGAAGAGGTCCTGGTTGAGGGTTTTCAGCCGGTTTGCCAGCGCGCCCGCCAGGGCGCCTGCCCGCAGGCTGGCGGGCACGGTGAGGGTTTCCAGCAACTGGTCCTGATTGATGAGCACACGGGCGTGCAAAAGTTCGCGCTGGTGGCGGGCCACCTGATCGTTGAGGTCCGACACTTTTTTTTGCAGGGTGGTGGCAGATTTTTGCAGGCTGCCCACCGTGGCGGCGAGTTCGGTGTTTTTCTTTTCCTGGTTCAGGTATTCGCGGGTGAGCGCCCCCATCTGTTTGTCCACCTGATCCCGCTGGCGCTGGGCCTCTTTGACCTGTTGGCGCAGGGCGACCAGGGCGGTCTGTTTCTGGGTCAGGTCGTTTTCCAGCTTGTCCTTCAGCACCTTGCTGCTGGAGAT
>CAYJOG010000157.1:0-474 GCA_964371695.1 uncultured bacterium | reverse complement strand
GGGCCAGGGCCACCAGTTCCCGCTTCAGTTCACCGGCTCGCTGTTTTTCAAGGGAAAGGTTCTGGCGCAGGCGTTTTTCATCGGCCAGGGCCTTCAGTTCTTTTTTTCGGGCGGCTTTCTCTTTTGCCAGGGCGGCTTCATAACGGCCCTGCAGCACCCGGCTGTCTTTTTCCAGTTTTTCGATCTCGAACTTGAACAGGTCCACGCTGGTGAGTGCAATGCGCACGTTGTCGCTCACCACGGCGAAAAAGGTGATGGTGGCCCCGGTGGCCACCATGCCCGCCACAATAGTGATGAGCACCGAGGTTTTTTTGGGCCTCATGCCAAAAAGCTTGACCTTGCGCTTGCCCAGCCGCCGCCCCAGTTCATCGCCCAGATAGGCGATGAGGCCGCTGAGCAGCAGCAGCAGGGGAATGATTTTTGCCCAGTAAGGCATGGAACAAATGTATCACATGGCGCTAAAATGCCCCCAGC